>CACYDO010000132.1 GCA_902773165.1 uncultured Ruminococcus sp.
CCATATAAAGTTTTAAAGAAAAGAAAAGAAATGTGTTAAACTCTTAATTAAATCACGCTGCGGCAACCACAGCACACTTCCAACGAATTAATAATATCATATTTTGTTGCTTTTGTCAACGCAAATTAGCTAAAAACCATACATTTTCAGCATTTTACAATTATTATTAGTGCGTTTTATGATAAATATACAAACCACTTGTTACCAATTTACAATTTTCCATAAAACTAATTAGTAATATTTCACAAATCCATTTCAAGGATAATAGTGATATTTCTATAATAATTTTATTTAGCTTTATTATAGATTCAATAAAACTGATGCAAAATGCTGCAATACAGATCGACAGCCAACAACTGTAAAAAGCATGTTTATTCCGAAATAGTAAACCTGTATAGACGTATTAAAACGCACGGAAATCAATTTTTATGAAAATACTCTTTTTGCGTCGCCTTGTGGCGGCGAGAGTACTTTGGTGTAAACCGTTAGTTATGGGCATTTCCTGCCCATAATGTCCCTTTTTCGAAAACAGTCCACAGGTCTATTTTTGAAATTCAACTCTAAAAGGGCTACACATGCCTCCGGCGGACGGGACTGAAGTCCCTGCACCATGCCCGCTTTTTGAAAAATCGGTGCAAAAACTTTGATTATTATTCTTTTATAGAAAGTTGATTTCCGTGATTATAACGTGTCGCCTATTCAAAAATATCACGACTTATAACGAAAAACTTCAATTTTTACGGAAATAATTATCAGCATACATACCCTGTAAAAAAATTATAGCTCAATATTTGTGCAATTCGCCTTTTTTTTAAAATTCTCATGACTATTTGCCAAAAATGAGTATTCATTTTTGTACAAAACTAAAGAATTTTATGAAAAATAAAGTAAAACAAAAAAAATTCTTGAAAATACATGATAAATTCTATTGAAAAACGTTCGGAAATATAGTAAAATTTTATGAGAAGGAGTGATTTTACATGCTCGATGCAACAAATGGCGGAAAAAAACCTACCGACAGAATCAAGTTTCAAATGACTGACAATACAAGCCTCGTTATTGAAAACGAGTTTTGCAAGATCTACAGGGACACACGTTCCGGCAAGACCTTTAAGGTTATTAACGGAGAAGAAGTTCCGATCGAGCTTCGTGAGCTTAATATGTGGAAGGGCAGACAGAGAACCCCCACAAATTTCGTTGTGAAGCCCCTTAAAGATGAAAGAGGTCTCCCCTACGACTACACTATCTCTCGTGTAGCAAGAGGTGCAGCCGCTCCCGAACCTGAGCCTGCTCCCGTTCGTCCTGCTGCTCCGGCAGCTCAAAGACCGGCTGCTGCACAAAGACCTGCCGCTCAGGCACGCCCTGTTTCGGGTGGATCGTCTAAGCCGGTTATAACTGTAATAGACAATATGGACAGAGAATCGAGGATAAAGTTTGAAGCTACGCCCGATTCCGAAGAAATCTTTAACAACGAATTTTTCCCGGTTTATCGCGACAAGAGAACAAACAGAACCTTTAAGGTTGTCAGCGGTGAAGTCGCAAACATTGAGGTTCGTGAGCTGAACATGTGGAAAAACCGCGCTAAAAACCCGGGCGGCTTTATCGTAACGGTTATTAATGACTCCAGCGGTAAACCGTATGATTATAAAATTGAAAGAAGATCAGAGCCTGAACCGGCAGCAGCTCCCGTTGCTCCACCGGTTCATGAACCGGTAGCTGCTTCTGCTGCCGCTCCGGCAAGAGTTCCTGCATCCGCACTTGACAAATCTCAGGCAGCAATGACACCTGAACAGATCGCACAGGAAGCTCTTGAAAAAGCAGCTCACGAAAAGCCGACACCAACACCGGCTCCCGCTCCTGCTCGTCCTGCTCCTGCCGCCGCTCCTCAAAGACATAAGGCAATTCCCAAATTGACCGAAATGACCGGCGAAAAGCCTGCAAGCAGAGTAAAATTTGCAGATAACGATACAACAGAGCTTGTTCTTGAAACGGAGTTCTGCAAGTTCTATAAAGACAAACGCGCTTCCAAGACCTTTAAGGTAATCGACGGTGAAATTGTTCCCATCGAGCTGCGCGAGCTTAATATGTGGAAAAACCGCATTAAGAATCCTACCGGATTCACCGTAACCGTAATGAAGGACGCTTCCGGCGCTCCCTACGATTATATTATATCGCGTATAAACGAAGACGGTACAGTAACAGCTGCACCGGCAGTTACCGCTCCTCAGCCCGTTATTATTCCGGATAATTCTGCGCCAAACAGCACTCCGAGCGCGTCCGCTTCAAGCAACAGACAGACTCAGACTCCTCAGCGCGTTATTCCCACAGCAAAGCAGATAGCCGCTGCTCCCGCAGGTGCGCCTGCTCCTACTCAGGAAACAGTTAAAGCGCCTGATCTGAAGAGAGTAAAATTTGAAGAAACACCAACAATGAAAATGCTGCTTGAAACAGAGTATTTCAAGATTTACAGCGATTCGCGAAGAGGCGCGACCTTCAAGGTAATCAACGGAGAGATCGCTCCCCTGCCTCAGCGTGAGCTGAACATGTGGAAAAACCGCCAGCGCCGCCCAAAGGATTTCGCCGTAAAGGTAATAAACGATCCCCAGGGCAACGTATACGACTATGAGATCACCAGAACTTCTAACGTTACGGCAGCAGTTGCAACGACTACCACAAAAACGAATCTGCCTCCCGTTACAGAAAGAATAAATATCGGCGGAGCTAACAGACGCCGTATAAATGCAAATCGTGTTCTTAACTGCGCGCTTTGCAACAAAGAATATAAAGAATCCGAGATGATGCTCTTCGGCAACAAGAACGTATGCTCCGAATGCATGGAAACTCTTGTCAGCGAAAAGCTTATCGCAAGAGAGCACGTTGATCCGGTTCAGAAGAATATTGACGATATCATCGGAGCAGATGAAATTTACTGCACCTATTCACTCGTTACTAATTACCCCTATCTTAACGAGGATTTCTGCGTAAACGTATGCACGATCAAGAGAGCAGCAGAGCTCGGCTTTGAAGATACTATCGCTCAGACAATTGACGAGAAGGGCGACTTCTTTGACGATCTGAAGCGTTTCGGTCTGAAAAAGATCATCGTCAACAATGACAGCAGCCATATTTACGCTCCAGAGGATTTTGATGTTCACGTTAAAACAGAGGGCGTGATCGCGCCTAAGCTTTACTTCAAGGTCCTCAACTTCATGCAGAAGGGTGACGAATCTCTTCGTGAAGCGATCGCTGCATCGTTCCTGGGCAGCAAGGTATACACCTATGCGCTCAACAGCGATATTACAGAAATTACCGACGAAAACGCAGAAGACTTTAAGCCGCTGACGTTTTCCGATGGCGAGAACAGCTTCTGCCCGGTATTTACCGACTTTACCGAAGCAAGAAGCGTAGGTATGCCGTTTAAGGGTCTTTACGAGATAGAAACAAGATTCCTGGCATATCATCATATCACCCACTTTATCATCAATCCTCAGAGCCTGGGCTTCATCATGAATAAGTCCATTCTCAAGGGCGTAAAGCCGAATTACGACAGAGCGATGATCGATGAAAATGATGATCGCATAAAGAATATAGATTCTTACGTAAATCCGTTTGATGTTGAGGAAGCTTATGAAAAGCAGCTTGAGGAGCAAAAAGCAGCCGAAGAGCAGAAGAAGATAGACGATATCCGCGAAGAAGCTGAAAAGAAGGTCACAGCTGAAAAAGAACGTGCAGACGCAGCCGAAAAGGCAGCAGACGAAGCAAGACATCAGGCAGAAGACGCTAAGCACGAAGCTGATGAAGCAAAAGCTCAGGCACAGGAGGCTCGCAGCCAGGCAGAAGAAGCAAAGATCACAGCCGAAGAGGCAATGAAGGCAGCTTCCGCCGCAGAAGCTGCACGCGCCGAGGAAGCTGCACGAGCAGAAGAAGCTATTCGCGCAGCAGCAAGCAAGGAAGCCGAATTGGCAGAGCAGGCTAAGCGTGAAGCTGAAGCGGAGGCTAAGGCAAAAGCAGAGGCAGAAGCTAAAGCAAAGGCTTCCGTTCCCTTTGGTATCCCACCGGCAGCAGCCGCTGCATTTAGTGGATTTACACCTCCTGCGGCGGCAGCAAGCGCAGGCTTGAAGGCTGCAACTCCGGGCGGCGGAATCTTCTTTAACGATGATGACGATAAATTCTCTCCTCTCTCCGGACTTAAGCTTGATGATTCAGACGGTCATGATCTCCCCTCGCTTGACCTTTCAAGCCTGGCTGACGAACGTTCCGCACCCGAACCTACACCAGCACCTGTAATGGAAGATACTGCTCCCATAAGCTATTACAAGCCGCAGAATGCACGTCCGGAAGAGCCGATCGCTCCTGCAAACGAATTTAAGAAAACCAATATTTACGGCGGTCCGGGAATCGCAAGAAATAATCCGCTCGGACAATCCGGTATTTATGATACTCCACCTGCACAGCAGCCTGTACGTCAGGAACAACCTATGAGAAGAGCCGCTCCTGCAGCACCGGCTCAGAATATCGTTATCAACTCCGTATCTGACGGCGCAGACGGCGGCAAGGTAAAGAAAGCTTTGAAGGTTTCCATGCCTTTGTTCATCGCGGACGTACCCGATGACGAGATCGAAGTAACTCCGTACTCAGACAGTCTTATCAGTGGCGGACAGCAGCAGAACACCGACAGGAAGAAGGGTGTAAACACTGTTCTTAACGAGATCGCTCAGGAAAATGGCAGAAAGAACGATATGTTCGATCTTTCCAGCCTGATGTATGGTGATCCGCAGCCTCAGCAGCAGGCTCAGAAGAAGAAGGGTATTCAGACTATCCAGGATCAAGCTGCTCTTATTAAGGCAATAAGCAGAGATCTCGAGGTAGAAAGCAATCCTCTCTCCGCAAAGGACATTCGCGAAAAGCTTGACGGCTGCTACAAGGATCTTGCAAAAATGATAGCAGATTCCGAGGTAATGTACGCAGAATTTGACGCTCATACAAGACATATCCTGATCGACGGCAACAACAAGGGTCATATCTTCTCCGAAAAAGCTCTTGCCGAGAAATCTGTTGAGAACTTTGCTAAGGCAGGCATTAAGGTATATCTCCAGGAGTACAAATCCAAGGACATTTTCAATATGCTCTTTGAGTATCGCCGTCACGGAATACAGGAGCTTGTTCTTGACGAAACTGCTCACTGGATCATTATTCAGACCGACAGGATCTCCGAAATGCTTGACGTATACGAAAGAGATTATGTGAAGATCCCCGTTATGAACCCTGAACTTATGTTCAGCATGACGACTCTCTTCCAGAAGCTCCAGGCTAAGTCAAACAATCCCAACAAGGAGCAGGAGATCAGATCGCTCGAAAAGCGCATGATCCGCGAGTTTATCACTGCAAAGTACGTTCTTCCGATGTATGGCAACGACCGCAGCAATCTGCGTCCCGTTACGATCGACGACAAGAACGGAATGAAGAAGGTTCTTGTATTCAGCGATGAATTTGAACTGAAACGCTTCTTCGGTGAGAATGCTTCAATTGTAGTTGACTACGAGGTAGTTAATTACAAGGAGATCCTCAGAAAGTATACTGTTCCTGCGAACAGCGTAGTTGTTCTTAACGAAGGCTCACTGAGATTTGAGTTTAACGAGCGCAACTGCGACCACATCAGCAAGGTGCTTGAACAGTAAATGGTTTAATAATAACATCTGACATCATTATTCAGCCCCCGGTTTTACGATCGGGGGCTGATTTGACTGATTTGTAAAAAATGCTTCTACATATTCGTAAACGCAAGCATAAAAGCTGCTATATCTCATTTTAATATGTTATAAACTGCTGCCTATAATCCTGCTTTGTCACTCGCATCACTTTTGCCTTCCGGCGGCGGTACTTTGCCAACGTAAAAAAGTATCCAAAAAAGCGCCCAAGGAGGTGGCAGGCAAAGGGGTCAAGCTGTACTATGCTCGCCCATCCTGCGGAATCATCACTGTCTGTGGGATAAATTCGACCAATAGGCAAATTATTTAATTGCCGCATTAGCAACTGCCAAATCATGGTAAAATAGTAACCGCCTGTGCCCGCTTGGTCGCCTGCAGCGGCAAAATAAGTTATTTTTAAGATTATTGTTGCAAATTTGTCGAAAATGGTTTAAAATAAGAGTGTTAACTATAATCATTTAAAGGAGAGAAAAAAATGTTCAAAAAATACTCGGCGCTTGTGCTTGCAGGAGCAATTCTTGTCTGCTCTGCCCTTACAGGGTGCGGTGACAAAGGAAATACGGAATCTGCTTCAAGCAGCGCTGCTTCCGAAAGCACATCTAAGACAGATTCCTCAGCTGTCGGTACTTATGACCTTAAAGAGCTTGGTCTTTCGGCAGATTATTACGACGATACCGAGCATGAAGTCGGCTATCAGCTTGAATCTCCCGACGAAGGCGAAGAGGTCGCTATTATGCATACCACAATGGGCGATATTTCCATGAAATTCTTCCCCGAGGCTGCGCCTAAGACTGTTGAGAACTTCCTTACACATGCGAAAAACGGTTACTACAACGGTCTTACATTTCACAGAGTTATCAACGATTTCATGATTCAGGGCGGTGACCCGAAGGGTGACGGCACAGGCGGCGAAAGCGTCAGCGGCGGTCAGTTTGAAGACGAATTCTCAAACAAGCTTTTCAATATTCGTGGTTCTGTCGCTATGGCAAACAGCGGTCCCGATACGAACGGAAGCCAGTTCTTTATCAATCAGAGCAAAAACGCTGACTTCGAAAGCGCAGAGGAAAACTGGAATTACCTTTACAGCGAGCTTTGCAAGGCTCAGGACGCAGGTCAGCTTGAAGCATTCCTTACAATGTACAGCATGTCCTACAACGCATTTTACAACACCGATCTTGTTTCTGACGAGATCAAAGCTCTTTATAAGGAACAGGGCGGTAACCCCAATCTTGACGGCGCGTTTAATGCACTTGACAGAGGACATACGGTATTTGCTCAGGTCTATGACGGCATGGACGTTGTAGACAAGATCGCAGCTGTCGAAACAGATGGCAATAACAAGCCTGTTGAACCGGTTAAGATCGAGTCAATTGAAGTTACTAAGTACACAAAATAATAGTATCTCAAAAAAGAATAAGACCGAAGAATACGCTTAAACAGTGTGTTCTTCGGTCTTTTTAATTTTCAGTGGTACATTAAGTGAAAAAATTTTTTCCGATATTACGTTGTTTCCTTATCCGTAAGATTATCGAATACGAACTCGCCGTCTTTGACGGAGCAGGATATTTTGTCGCCCTTTTTGATCGTACCTTCCAATATCTTTTCACTTACTGCGTCTTCGATCTTTGAACGAATAGTTCTGCGCAGAGGACGAGCGCCGTACACATCGTCAAAGCCCTCGTCTGCGAGCTTGTCCTTTGCCTCATCAGTAAACGAGATGTCTATATCCATCGAGCTGAGCCTTTCTGTCAGCGTTTTAAGCATATTTCCGGCGATCTGCTTGATATCGTCGTGAGTAAGCTTGCTGAATACAACTATATCGTCAACACGGTTGAGGAATTCCGGCTTGAACAGCTTCTTCAGCTCTTCGAGAACGATCTCCCTGATATTCTCGTTTTCGCTGTCTGCACTGTCGCTGTTGGCAAAGCCTAACGCCCTTTTGCCGCTTTCTTTTGTGATAAGCGACGCGCCGACGTTGGAGGTCATAACGATAACGGTGTTCTTGAAATCTACCGTTCTGCCCTGAGAATCGGTAAGTCTGCCGTCGTCGAGAATTTGCAGAAGCATATTGAATACATCGGGGTGAGCTTTCTCGATCTCATCAAAGAGAATTACGGAATACGGCTTTCTGCGAACCTTTTCTGTGAGCTGACCGCCCTCGTCGTAACCCACGTATCCCGGAGGGGAGCCGATAAGCTTTGCAACCGTGTGTTTTTCCATATATTCGGACATATCAAGGCGGATCATCGCGTCTTCCGTTCCGAACATGGTCTGTGCAAGCGCCTTTGTAAGCTCTGTTTTACCTACGCCGGTCGGTCCGAGGAAAATAAACGAGCCTATTGGTCTTTTCGGGTCTTTAAGACCGACTCTGCCGCGTCGTATCGCCTTAGCTACGCTCGTAACAGCCTCGCTCTGACCGATAACTCTTTCGTGCAGCGTTTCTTCAAGGTGCAATAATCTTTCGCTTTCCTCCTCGGTCAGCTGCACTACGGGAACTCCCGTCCACATAGACACGATCTTTGCGATATCCTCCGCTGTCACTTCTCCGCTGATCTTGCGGCTGTTTTCCTTCCACTGGCGGTGCTGCTCTTCCTTCTGCTTTTTAAGGCTTTTAATAGTATCCCTTATCTTTGCGCAGCGCTCAAACTCCTGAGAATTCACAGCGCTTTCAAGCTCGCTTTCCTGTGCCTTGATCTCAGATTCAAGCTCCTTTATGCTGTCAGGCATGGTGTACGCTTTCAGTCTTACGCGTGAAGCAGCTTCATCAACAAGGTCTATAGCCTTATCGGGCAGATAACGGTCGTTGATGTAGCGCGAACTGAGATTTACCGCTGCTTCTATTGCTTCATCTGTGATCCTGACCTTATGGTGAGCTTCGTATTTATCGCGAAGGCCGCGCAGTATCTCCTCGGATTCCTCCACTGTCGGCTCGCCTACGGTGACGGGCTGAAAACGACGTTCCAAAGCTGCGTCCTTCTCGATATACTTTCTGTATTCGTTGAGCGTCGTTGCGCCGATGACCTGGAAATCACCGCGTGCAAGACTGGGCTTCATGATATTAGCTGCGTCGGCGCTGCCCTCGGAAGCACCTGCCCCCACGATCGTGTGAAGCTCGTCAATGAAGAGAATGATATTCTCGTTGCTCTTGACCTCGTTGATAGCGTTTTTGATACGCTCCTCGAAGTCACCTCTGTATTTTGTGCCTGCGATCATGCCCGAAAGGTCAAGCGAAAAAATGCGCTTGTCCTTAAGCAGCTCAGGCACCTCATCGTTTACTATCCTGAGCGCCAATCCCTCAGCCACAGCCGTTTTACCTACGCCCGGTTCACCAATAAGACACGGGTTATTTTTTGTTCTTCTCGACAAGATCTGAATAACCCTCTCTATCTCCTTTTCACGACCTATTACAGGGTCGATCTTGCCCTGCTTTGCAAGCTCTGTAAGATCTCTGCCAAATTGCTCAAGCGTTTTTGTCGAGCTTTTTTTGGTGCTTCTGCCGCTGCCTTTTGCACCTGCGGAGAAATCGTTTTCCCCTGTAAAATCATCATCGTTTGAAGCAGCTTCGGCAATAGCACGCACAAGCTCTTCGGGGTCTGCACCCAGTTCTGTCATGATTTCGTAGGCGTAGCTGTCTTCGTCTTCAAGAAGAGCTAAGAGCAAATGCTCCGTACCGATGTAGCTGTTGTGCATTGCCGCACGCTCGGCGTTTGCAACCTGAATTGTACGCTTTGCACGCGGTGTAAAATCCTGCGGAGTAAGCTTTACGCGGCTGTTGCCGACTGTCAGTTTCTCCTTAACGCTGTCGAGCGCTTTTTCGTAAGTAACGCCCTTTTCTTCAAGCAGTTCGGCAGCAACTCCCGTACCTTCCTTCAACAATCCGAGAAGGATATGCTCCGAACCGAACCAAGTATGGCTCATGCTTTCGGCGTCTTCAATACCGAGGTTTAATGCTTTATTTGCTTTCTGTGAAAATCCCTGAAATTTATACATATACGTTCCCCCCTGTCTGCCGGGCAAGTGCCCGGCTGCAATTCCGATTTTAATTTGTTATGACGGATAGTCTGCCGCCGCACTGCGAGCAGCCTATAAATAGTGTTTATTATTTTTACACTTTCATATTATTCCTGATAAGCGTTGCTCTTACTGCGTCACGTTCCTGTGCGGTAAGCTGCTTACCCGTGTTCTGCATAAGCGTTGCAGGCTGAATTTCAACGATAAGACGATTGATCGTGTCAAGCGAAACGTCCTTTATAAGACCTGTCGTTACGCCGAATCTTACTCGTGACAGCTGAGTTAGCGCTTCGCTGCCGTCGATAAGCCTTGCGCTCTTCAATATTCCCTCGGCACGGTATATCTTATCCTGCACGTCGATCTGCTTCGCCATATTCTCGCGTGCTTTCATCTCCTGTTCGATCAGCTGCTTCGTAATATTTTTCAGATTCTCGATAGCCGTTTTTTCGCTGATGCCCAGAGTGATCTGATTTGAAAGCTGATACAGATCGGCAGTCGGCTCAGAACCCTCGCCGTAAGCTCCTCTGACTGTAATGCCCAGCTTTGAGAGATTTTCGGAGATTTTTCTCATTGCCTTCGCCGCGTGAAGAGCAGGAAGATGAAGCATGACCGAAGCTCTCATTCCTGTACCGAGATTTGTCGGGCACTGAGTAAGATAACCGAGCGTATCGGAAAACGCAAATTTCAGTCTTTCGTCAAGCAGCGTATCAATACGGCTCGCCTGTTCATAAGCCTTATCAAGATCAAAGCCCTCGCACATTACCTGCAAGCGGATATGATCTTCCTCGTTTATCATGATAGAAACGCTTTCGTCATCGAGAAGAAGCAGTTCTCTGTCGCCCTTTTCAGAGATAAACTCGGGGCTGACAAGGTGTCGTTCCGCAAGAGATACTTTTTCCTCCGTACTTATATTATCCATATTTATGCAGGAAAATCTTGCCGAAATTACTGAATTTGAATTTAAAACTGCGTCCTTGACCTTGTCGGCGATCTGCTTTCTCATCTCGTTTGAACATCTTCCGGGAAACGGGTGATCGGCAAGATTTCGTGCAAGACGAATGCGCGTACTGATAACTGTGTCGCCCTGCGCACCGTTCTTTTCGTACCATTTCTTGTTATCCATTATTTGCCGCCCCCTTGTTTGCCTTTATTTCGTTTATCCTGTCGCGAAGCTGAGCCGCCTGCTCAAACTCCTGCGCCTTTATAGCTTCAGAAAGCTTCTCTGTCAGCTGCTCCAGCTCTGTTTTCTTTTCTGTTTTACTTTCGTTCTGAGGTTTTTCCTCAGCTTCTGTCGAACCGCTTTGCAGCCTTGCTGTGCGCAGCTTTTTTCCGGTGTGAACTGTGTTGCCGTGAATTCTTTTGATCGACGGCAGCAGTCTGTCGTAAAACGTTTCGTAGCATGCCGCGCAGCCTACTCTGCCGCTTTTTGTGATCTGCGAGAAGGTCGAGCCGCATACGGGGCATTTCTCCTCGCGTGCAAGAGCCGAAATATTCGGCATTCCCAAAAATCCGCTCATTACAGAGCCGATATCGAGAAAGCTGCCGAAAGCGTTGTTGACGCCGAGCTTTGCAGCGCACTCCGAACAAAGATCCATCTCTGTCATTTCTCCGTTAATGATCTGCTTAAAATGTGTATTGGCTTGTTTTGTTTTGCAATGTTGACACAACATATTTCATCTCTCCTTTTCCAAACATTTTCCTATGCGATAATTAGAAGCATATTTTTAAGAATATCAGCTCTGAGCTTGTCGCGATGTTCTGTCGGCAGCGACTGATACGGTCTTTCGGCGGCTGCCGCTGACAGCAGCTTTGCCGTAGGCATATCGATCATTCTGCGGTTGAGAAGCTCCTTTATCAGAGCCTGTGCCGCGCCTGCGTCGATACTGTCGCCGATCGTTTCCATCAGGTGCATAACGGCGGTGTGTTTATCCATGCTTATTCGGGTAATTTTAATGTAACCGCCGCCGCCGCGTCTGCTCTCTACGATATACCCCTGTTCCGGCGTAAACCGCGAGGTGATAACGTAATTGATCTGTGACGGAACACAGCCGATCGTTTCGGCAAGCTCGTTGCGCTTGATCGTCGCCGATGATTCGTCGGAGTCATCATCTCCCATCAATTCAATAATATACTGTGCGATCAGATCACTTATACGCATTACACTCACCTTTTTTCTTTATTAAGCTTGGTCTTAGTTTGTCTTTGACTTTCTTTGACCTTATGGTTATATTATAAGGTCAAAGTCAGTAAAAGTCAAAGTCAAAAAAGGTCAAATCAGGCTTTTACTTTAAATTAGCGTTCATATTCTCTTTAAATCTCATTAATTCTCAATTATTCTCATTAATTTAAAATCTTGACCAAAAAAA
>CACYDO010000133.1 GCA_902773165.1 uncultured Ruminococcus sp.
CAGATCCAGTTGATGATTCTCATATCGAAATCGTCGCCGCCGAGACGGTTGTTACCTGCTGTCGCGAGAACTTCCTGAACGCCGTCGCCCATCTCGATGATGGATACATCGAAAGTACCGCCGCCCAAGTCGTATACCATTACCTTCTGATCGTCTTCCTTGTCAATACCGTAGGAAAGAGCGGCAGCTGTAGGCTCGTTGATGATTCTCTTAACATCAAGACCTGCGATCTGACCTGCGTTCTTTGTTGCCTGACGCTGAGAGTCAGTGAAGTAAGCAGGAACTGTAATAACAGCCTCTCTTACAGTTTCGCCGAGATAAGCCTCTGCATCTGCCTTCAGCTTCTGAAGGATCATTGCGGAGATCTGCTCGGGAGTGTAGCTCTTGTCGTCGATCGTTACCTTATAGTTTGTACCCATCTCTCTTTTGATGGAGCTTACTGTCTTAGCCGGGTTCGATACAGCCTGACGCTTTGCAATCTGACCAACAAGTCTTTCACCTGTCTTCGAAAAACCAACTACCGACGGAGTTGTTCTTGAACCTTCTGCGTTAGCAATAACAACAGGCTCGCCGCCCTCGATAACTGCTACGCATGAATTTGTTGTACCTAAATCTATACCTATGATCTTAGCCATGATAATTTCTCCTTTTCCTTTTTAATAATATTATAAATAAATTAATGTTTATTATACCAAAATATAGAAACTCAGTTAACCGTCTGCACCATTGCGTGTCTGATGATCTTATCCCCGACCTTGTAGCCCTTCTGATAAACAAGAGCGATCGTGTCGGAATCAAGCTCATCGCTGTCAATGCTTGATATCGCATTATGATACTCAGGGTCAAACGCCTCGCCGACCTCACCGAAGCTCGTTATATTAAGCTTTTCAAACGATTTCGTCAGCTGATTCGCTATCATTTCCAATCCCTTGCGGAACTCCTCGGGAGCATTCTTTGAAGCTTCAAGAGCTCTGTCGATATTATCTGCAATGGGAATGATCTCCCCCACAGTATCGGAAACGGCGTTGGCATAAATAGCAGCCTTCTCGCGCTCTGTTCTCGTGCGAAAATTTGCATATTCGGCAGCCGTTCGCAGAAGCTTATCTTTTTCTGCCGCCAGAGCCTTTTCAAGCTCTGCTACCTTATTGTCGGACGCGTCGCTCTGCGCTTCGTCAGCATTTGCCGGCTGCTCGGCAGCTTCTTCTGTCTGCTCGACAGCTTCTTCCGGCTGCTGCTCTTCGAGCTTCTCTTCGCCCTTAATGTCCTTACCCATCTGTCACATTCCTTTCCTCAAATATATTCGTAATTGCATTTCTTTATTTCATTCTATCATCAGGATCTCACGCAGCGACCTGCCCACACATTCGGCAGTATATTCAAGCACCGCCTGCGCATAAGCATAATCAAACCGCATCGGAACGATCGCCGTAATAAAACCGCCGCTTGTCGGTTCGATCGTATAAGGCTCAGCTATGAAGCTGTAATTGCCAAGCGCCTCGTTTCCGGTATCCGCGCCTATAAGAAAATGTTTTCCGCTGCGCAGCCTGAGCATGAGCGATTCCAGCTCCTCGTCCGAATGCAGAAGCCGCATCAGACCCTTTGCTTCGGAAATATCATCTTCATCAAACAGAAGATTGGTTCTTCCGGAAACTGTCATGCTGAATCCTCCGACATCGGCGCACGCGTCCATTATAGCCGCCAAAGCATCGGGAACCAGCAGTACGATCTCGCCCATGCCGATAGCCAATGTCTGAATATACGCCGGAGTTACGCTTTTTACGGGAACGCCCTCCATATCGCGGTTAAATATCGTTTCAAAGATATTTATAATATCGGGCGTTACAACGTAGTCGGTTTTAAACAGCCTCGTTTTGATAAGACCGGTTGACGTGATCAGAACGACCATGCAGGTCTGCCGACCTGTCTGCACGAATTTCAGCGTCCGCACTCTGGCGTTTTCGGAAAACGGCGTTGTGACCACAGAAACTGTATGAAGCAGCTCCGAAACAACTCCGCCTGCGGCACTAAGAAGCGATTCCGGCTCGTCGCAGCTTTTGTTAAGCTCTTCAAGTATCAGCGCCTTTATGCTGCCCGAAAGAGCTTTTTTATCCATCAGCCTATCTACATAATAGCGAAATCCGGCTTCCGAAGGCTGCCTTCCTGCCGAGGTGTGAGGCTGAACAAGCAGACCCATATCGGAAAGCTCCGCCATTTCATTTCTGACCGTTGCCGACGATACCGGAAAGCCGAGCGTATTGCAAAGCAGCTTTGAA
Organism: uncultured Ruminococcus sp.; assembly: GCA_902773165.1. GTDB lineage: Bacteria > Bacillota > Clostridia > Oscillospirales > Acutalibacteraceae > RUG592. The sequence goes on from CACYDO010000133.1 coordinate 2,274, forward strand.
CCCACAGGCTCGCCGCTTTTAATATACTCCTCAACGACCGCTTTGAGGATCCTGATCTTCCTCTCTCTCGTCTGCATCTGCTCACCTCGCTTATGTCGTTAGCACTCTAGTACTCTGAGTGCTAATCTACTTTTAATTATACATTTATTCTTGATTTTGTCAAGTGCTTTATTCACGAAATTTTATTAAAATTTTATGTACGCAGGAACATATATAACTCTTGATATCGAATTGTCGGTATGATACAATTATAAAAGAAATGAGGTGGACGCAATGGCAATGCGATCAAAAGTAACGCTGAAATGCCCGAAATGCCGTAAAGACATGGAGGTTGAACAATGGAGCGCTATCAACGGAGATAAAAATCCCCAGCAGAAATTAAAGCTGCTTCAAGGAACTCTGTTTCAGTCTGCGTGCAAAAACTGCGGAAATTCCGTCACGGTAGGATATCCGCTTATTTACCATGACACAAAGCAGAATTACATGATATGGCTCGTTTACGATGACGAGGAAGTTTCTCACGTCACCGATTATTTTAAAAAAAGCAAATCATACCAGACCGATCCCAATAACGAAGATGACGAAAATGTTGACCCTGCCTGCCGCCAGAGAATTGTGCGCTCTCCCGACGCGCTGAGGGAAAAAATAATGATCTTTGACAGTGGTCTTGACGATAAAATAATGGAGATCATGAAGCTTGCCTACGCTCAGCAGGCGCAGAGAAATCTAAAATCAGACAACATCGCGGCGGCATTTTTCACCAATAAAGACGGCGAAAAGCTGATAGAGCTTTACACCAAAAAAGGCAAGGCGTTCGTATCTGCCGTATCACGCGATGTATACCGTCAGCTTGAAGACAAATACGGCAGCAAAGCAAGCTATGCCGAGGACAGAGTGTACCTGATAGACGATGTGTGGGCTTACGAGCTGTTGAGAACCATGAGATAAAAGCACAACGGAGGTATAATATGAAACTGCTGTACGCAGAGGACGAGCGCGCCATGAGCGAGGCTGTCACAGAAATACTTAAACATAAAAATTATATTGTAGACGCCGTATACGACGGTGAAGAAGCTCTCGATTACATTTTATCCGATATCCGTTACGACGGAATTATTCTTGACGTAATGATGCCTAAAATGAGCGGCATAGAGGTTCTTAAAGAGATCAGAAGCAAAGGCATCGGAACTCCCGTTCTGCTGCTGACGGCAAAATCCGAAGTTCCCGATAAGGTCGAAGGACTGAACGCAGGCGCTGACGATTACCTGGCAAAGCCGTTCGCCATGCCCGAGCTTATCGCACGAGTAGGAGCGCTTGTGCGCCGTCAGGGCGAGATCATTCCCGACAATTTGCAGACAGGCAACGTTACGCTGAACAGAACGTCATTCGAACTCAGCACAAGCGCCGGAAGCATACGTCTTTCAAAGAAGGAATATCTGATGATGGAAATGCTGATGAAAAGCCGCGAACAGCCCGTATCGACAGAAAGCTTCATGGATCGCATATGGGGCTACGACAGCGAAGCCGAGGTCAACGTTGTCTGGGTATACATCTCTTATCTCAGGAAAAAGCTTGGCGCGCTGAATGCCGACATTCAGATCTCTGCGCTGCGCGGAAGAGGATATATTCTGACGGAGGCAAAGGGCAAAAATGCTTAAAAAGCTTAAATTTCGCTTTATTCTGCTTGCAATGGTTTCAATGACGCTTACGCTGACAATTGCGTTTGCCGCAGTCAACATAACGCTGCGCTTGCAGATGTCTCAAAATACCGACATAATAATTGAAACGCTGCATGAAAACGGAGGACATTTCTCTCTTTTCAAGCACGCCGATGATTTCGGCTTTGCGCGCGATTCGGAGCTTGACACAGACAGACCTCCGAACAGCGACCAAGATATGTTTAAGCCGCCCGACCGCGGTAAATTTATGCATTCCGAAACGCCGTACGAAACGCGCTATTACGTTGCTTACATTGACGGAAACAGTACGCTTATCAACGCCGATTTCGGTCACATAGCGCTTTCCAACATTGAAACGATCGAGAAGCAGATCGAAACGATCACTCAGAACTGCAAAACCTCTGGTTATATTGATAATTACCGTTACGGAAAATTCGAAACAGACGACGGCCTTATGATAATCGGCGTAGATTGCAGCAATTATCTCTCCACTATACAAATGCTCACGACAATCACGCTTGTTACAATATTATCATGTATTGTAATCGTGCTTATCCTGCTTCTTGTATTCTCCAACAGAGTTTTGCGGCCGTTTGAGGAAAACCGCGAAAAACAGCGGCGCTTCATCACAGACGCAGGACACGAGCTGAAAACGCCTATCGCTATCATTCAGTCGAACACCGAAGTCATGGAAATGATAGACGGAGAAAGCAAGTGGCTTACAAACATCAAGCAGCAAACAGAACGCATGAGCAAGCTTGTCAAGGGACTTATCGAGCTTTCCAAGATGGACGAACAGACTGTCTCCGAAAAAGAAAAGCAGCAGATAATCCTTTCGGAGATCGTTTTCAACTCGGTTGAATCGTTCCGCGTTCCTGCCGAAGCTAAGCAAATTCATCTTACCTCTGAGATAGCCCCCGATGTCGCAGTCATGGGCGATTTTGAAGATATTGTCAGAGCTGTGGGAATTCTTCTCGACAACGCGATCAAATACACCGACGACCGCAAGGAAATGACGGTAAAGCTTTACGCAAAATCTAAGAAAGCCGTTTTAAAGGTATCGAACAGCTGCAAGGGGCTTGACAAAGCGAGCATGTCGAAATTTTTCGACCGCTTTTACCGCACTGATGAATCACGAAGCTCGGAAACAGGCGGCTACGGCATAGGCTTGTCGATGGCTCAGATGATCGTTCAGAATCACAAAGGAAAGCTTAACGTAAGCTACAGCGACGATGAGATAATCACCTTTACCATGGAGCTATCTTTAAGCTAAAAAACAGCAAAAAGAAGGTATATGCATGAAAGAAACATTACAGGTAAAAAACGTAACAAAAACATTCAGGCTTTCCGCAAAGCAGCAGAAGCTGCGCAAGCTTGATTCAAACATTCTGACCGCAGTAGACGGACTTTCGTTTTCAGCGTATGAAGGCGAAATATTTGGTCTTCTCGGCTCTAACGGCGCAGGAAAAACGACCACGCTGCGCATGCTTGCAACGCTGCTAAAACCCGACAGCGGCGACGCCGTTGTTGCAGGGTCAAGCATTTGCGAAGAGCCTGCCGAGGTCAGAAGGAAAATCGGCTTTCTGACTTCGGAGCTGAAGCTGGAGGATTTCTTTACACCGGAATATCTTTTCAACTTCTTCTGCGATCTTCACGAGGTACCGGAGGATATAAAAAATAAACGCCGCGAGGAGCTTTTTTCACGCTTTGGCGTTGATAAATTTGCTCAGGTCAAGGTTGCAAATCTTTCTACCGGAATGAAGCAGAAGGTTTCTCTCGTTGTTGCAGTCGCTCACGACCCAGAGATCATTATCTTTGACGAACCAACAAACGGTCTGGACGTAATCACGGCAAAAGTAGTTACCGATTTTCTGTTGGAGCTTCGCAGGCAGGGCAAGACCGTTATAATCTCCACGCATATTTTTAATCTTATCGAAAAGGTATGCGACAGAGTGGGGATCATCATTGACGGCAAAATGATCGTCTGCGACAGTCTTTCAAATCTGACGAAGGATAAATCACTTGAAGATGTTTTCTTCGATCTTTACAGGGAAAGAAAGGGTGACGAGCTTTGAAAAACGGTGCGTTTACAGTATTTAAAAAGGAGCTTATGCGTTTTTTTACCGATAAGCGTCTTTTATTCACCTCAATAATAATGCCGGGACTGCTTATTTATCTTATTTATTCACTCATGGGCAGCAGCATGGGAAGTATGATTGATGATAAGACATCTTCCTTTAAAACAGCGGCGGTAAACATGCCCCAAAGCATTGCAGCTGTATTGAAGGAAGAAAAATTCGAAATTGACAATACCTCTCTAGACAAAAAGGACGAAGTAACCGAACAGATCACAAACGGCGATTACGCTCTGCTTGTGATCTTCCCCGAAGATTTCGAGAAAAACATTTCGCAGTATGACCCTTCCGATACTCAGCGCAGCACGCCTAACGTGGAGATCTACTATAACTCCGCCGACATCAATTCCGCTCAGGGCTACGCTCAGGTAACTGCCGTTCTGGACGGTCTGGAAAAACAGCTCAGCAACGTATTCGACGTTAACAATCTTGCAGACCCGACAGACAATATTTACGATCTTGCAACGCAAGAGGATACTACGGGAACGTTTCTCGCAATGATCCTTCCAATGCTTCTTATGACTCTGATGTTTTCGTCGTGCGTTTCACTTGCACCCGAAAGCATTGCAGGTGAAAAGGAGCGCGGAACTATCGCTGCCTTACTCATTACGCCTACTCCGCGCTCACAGATCATTCTCGGAAAGGTATGCGCCCTCTCGGTAATGGCTCTTCTCGGCGGATTATCAAGCTTTTTGGGAACATTTCTATCCATTCCCACGCTTATGCAGAGCATGGGTGAAGAAGCGGAAAGCATTTCCACAGACGTTTACGGCGCAGCCGATTATCTTTGGCTGATACTGCTCATACTATCGACCATTCTTCTTTTGATCACGGCTATCTCCATAATATCGGCTGCTGCAAAAAGCGTTAAGGAAGCAAGCACGCTCGCCGCTCCGCTAATGATAATCGTTATGATGATAAGCGTGCTGTCTATGTATCAGAGCAATGAAAAGCAGGAATTTTACTGGTATTTTATTCCCATTTTTAACACAGTTCAGGGAATGACGGGAATATTCTCCTTTAACGCCGTTCCGGTTAATCTGATAATAGCTGCGGCAACAAATCTTGCCGTTTCGGCTATCGGTATATTTATACTCACAAAGCTTTTCGACAGCGAAAGAATAATGTTCAGCTCATAATAATTTTGCCCTATGCAGATTTTAATGATCTGCACAGGGCGTTTTTTTGTTTCTATTTAATTCTCCATAACTCTTACACCTATTACCGTTATATCGTCATCTCTGCCGAATTTACTGCTTATCATCGCTTCATCTATAATATCGTTCACAAGATCCTGAATATCATCGCCTTCAAAATCCCTCATCATCGCCCCTATCCACTCGTCACTCAATGCTATTGCGCCGTCCGAGACCATAATGATAATATCTCCGTCGTCAAGCTCCAGCTCATCGTGAGTAAGCTTGATATCGGTCAGAATCCCTGCCGGTAAAGATGAAGGCTCTACTCTGATTATCTTTCCGCTGCGGCGAAAGAACGTTACAGGCGCTCCTGCTTTCATTATCTGAGCGCCGCCCGTAAACAGATCAAGACTCAGAATATCCGCCGTTGCAAGCGATTCATCGTCAGACTTGACCATCAGCGCCGCATTCGCAGCCCCGAGCGCTGCGTCAAAGCCAAGTCCCGATTTTACAAGCTTTGAGATAATACTGACAGCCATTCCTCCGTCAACGGCAGCACGGCCGCCCGTTCCCATTCCGTCACTGATAACTGCTATAAATCTGCCCTGACCGTCGCAGAAATAATTAAAGCTGTCGCCGCAAAGCCTTCCGCCGCTGCAAACGTGCTGAGCAGAGCCTGTCTGCACATCAAAGCGCGTTCTTTCGTTAAACGCAACGCGAAGACGATTTCCTGCAACAGACGTTTCCGGCGGAAGAAGACGTTTTCCGCAGAGGCGCGAAATTTCCTCAGTGATATCCTCGCTGACAAGCCTGCGCCTGTTTTCAACGCCAAGCTCCGCTTCCACAGTCATTCTGCCGTATGTGTCCAGCCTGACGCTGCATTCATAAACGAGAAAGCCCTTTACTTTAAGCGCCGCAGTGATTCTCTCCGCAGCAGCTGTATCGCAGCTTGCATATCTCTCAAACTCCTTTTTTAAGCCGTCAAGTATTTCCGAAAGGCCCGAAAACTGTCCTGCTACAACTCCTCTTATCTGAGCAACGCGCGACTGCGCGGCAAGATAGCTTTGATAGCTTGCGTAATTTGCATTTATTGAATCAGCCATTTCGCCTGCCTTGCAGCAGCGCTTACTGAATACTCTGCGCACATCGTTTTCGTCGATCTCTCCGCAGCTTTTGAGGATAGGTGCAAGAGACATAAGCCTTTCCTTATGAGCCTCGTCACCGTCCTTACGGCAAAACGCTCTCATTCCGCAGCGAGGACAATTCTCTTCAATACTTCTCTCAAACACTCCGTCTGTTTCGTTGGAATAATATTCACCCAAGCGCTTTGAAACTCCCGTAACGGCCTCGTTGATACTGCTGATTGCCCTGGACGCCAGGTCAAGCCGCATTATAACGCCGCGCCTGAGACTGTCACTCTCCCCTTCCGACGTATGAGGAGTAACGAAAAGCGCGATCTTATTTCCTGCTTCACGAGGTATGAAAAGAAAAATCAGGCACGCCACAACCGTTTCGTAAAACATCGCCGCAGCTTCCGCCGTAACACCGTCCTTTAATGAAGCTATCGTGGCGCAAAGTAAAAATGCAGCGGCAGCGCCGATCTTTCCTATATAGGAAAACAGTCCTGCCATCAGTCCCCCGAAGGAATAACTCAGCGCAACAGTTTCTGCATTTTTCGAGCCTAAGCCAAAAACGATCCCCGTTGCAGTACCGCCGATACAGCCGCCTGCAACCGAACCGTAGTAAGCGCAAAACAGCACCGTTGTCACTGCCAATATTCTGCCTATAGATATTTTTCCTATTGTCAGTGAATTTGCAGAGAGAAGAAAAATGCAGCCGGTCATAACAATACAGGCTATTTCCTGCTGATTGAACGTTGATATTCCCTTAGAACCTGCCGCAAGCGCAGCTGTTTCCCGAAGGAAATACGCCCCTACTCCTGCAAGCATTGCTTCGATCACGCACATCAAAAGATCGTTCTGTCCTCTGCCTGTTGCAAGAACAATAACCGTTCCTGTACACAGCAGCGGCGCAGAAGCGATTATCGGCGCAAAAATACGGCTGCTGCTTACATTTGGCAGATCGCTGAACAGCCACCGCAGCGCAAAGATCGTGACGATCGAAGCAATACAGCGAAAGCTCTCGCCTTTCATCAGCAATATGTAGCCGAACGATGAGCCTAACGCTGCCGACAGCGCATTTTCATACGGCGCAGACGCCGCAAACGCTACTCCAAACGGGGCAAAGCTGTTAAACACTGCCGCCTGTGAAACGAGTACGCCGCACAGAAAATATACCGCCTGAAATAACGCCGACTGATAAGCTCCCGAAACAAATGAAGCGGCAGCCGCACCGTTTTTCCGAATAATCCGCATAAGCAACTTCCTCTTTCTTAAAAATCATTTAATGATATTATAGAACCACATCGGCGATAAATTTGTCATAGAAAGAAGCACTATCGCGGCGTTGTATCCTGCATAACTTGGCGCTAATATTTCCGAATGAGCGTTTTTTTACAGTAATTTGCCGTTTCGCCAAAAGAAAAAATCAGAGTGCGGCTGTCTTTTTGTAGGATATGGGAGTAAGATCGCATTTAAAAAAATTACTAATTTTCCCACAATATCTTTGTGCACCTTTTTTCTTTAAAACAGGTATAAATAAATCACGGCAGCTGTTATAATATAAAGGGCAGTTCTATAAACCTCTCGCGTTATTTTTGCATTAGAATTCGGGGTAAGGCAATATGGATTTTTCGTCAGATACACTTCATAAATACGCTGCACGCTGGAATTACGACGGTGCGGCAGAAATTGTAAAAAGGTGCGAGCAGCTTGCGCTGGAATCCGAGCCGCTGAAAACGCGCGATACCTTTACAAAAATAGTCGGCGAATCGTATTCTAAGGCTATAATCACGACGAAGGAAATACTCACCCTGCTGTACAACGGCTATCCTGAAGGCGCTATGGCATTGTCTAGAATTCTTTATGAATCCATGGTCATTATGAGGTTTTTGTACAGTCACCGAAGCAACGAAGATCTGCTCAAACGATACATTGATGATTTTTCCGTTAAGGTTTCACGCGATAAGATCAAATATTACAGCTATATATTAGAATACTCTCAGGACGAGGAGGAACGTGCAGAAGCCCAGAAAATGAAATCGGCAGCGCGCAAGGAACACAACCGACTTAAAGAATCCTACTCCGAGTATCTTTCATATAATAAGCAGGGAAATTATCTTCACGACTACTGGTGGATAGGAAATGTTCTTCCCTCTCGCAGTTTCGGCGCGATACAAAGCGAAATGACGCTGGAAAATCTAAAAATACTGTACGTTATTTCCTGCTACCGCGCTCACTCCGGCGTAGTCGGAAATGCAGTGCGGTTCGGAACTATGCTTGACGAAACGTCGCTTTCAACCAAAGGCAGCTTAGAAGGCTTTCAGGTTCCGCTTTGCTTTTCTCTGGTATGCTTTGGCATACTTTCGGAAACAATGTTTGACTGCCTTGAAATTGACTGTAAAGATATAATTATGAAGATCGAGGAAATAATCGCGCCCTTTGAGGATTATCTGTACAGATAAAAAGCTTGCGGCAGGAAGCAATAATTTACTCATATTTGAGTATTTATCCTATAAAATTAAACTGTGAATGCTATACAAAAGTTAAATATAAATTTAGTATAAAAAATTTAAGTTTTCTCTTGAAATTTTGAAAAAAATTGATATAATATAAATGTAAGGTTTTTTATCCGAGAGGGGCAGTAGTTATGAACAAGTACATCAGAAAATTGGGTTTCAGAGCTTCCGATGAAATGGAAATGCA
>CACYDO010000134.1 GCA_902773165.1 uncultured Ruminococcus sp.
GGCATTGTAAAAATATACTCCTGCGCACTTTTTGATGACAGCAGCGTAAGAAAACGTATCATCTGCTCTATCTCGTCACGCTCTATGATATACTTTGCGAAATACTCGCCCGTACCCTTCATATAGCGGCAGAGAGAATAGAAATCATCAAACAGCTTCTGACGGAGTATAACCTCCAGGCGTCCTCTGTGGACTTCCCTTTCATTTACCGATTTAAGTACCGTATCGTAATACGTATTATTTTTAAGGTAGGTCACAACCTCCGCAACACTTTTACACGACAAAAGATTTTCATAATCTTTGTCGGAAAGCCGCTTGCCGTATTTGGCGCGCATCTTTGCAAGAACAGCGTTTGCAGATTTTGATGAGCTCATAGCTGCTCCCCCTTTTTGTTAAAAATGCTTATTGCTGTCACTGACTGCTGTAGCTCAACACTCCGTTGACAATGTCATCGACCCATTTATCCTTATTGGTGCGGAATTTTCTGTCAAGCTCCTTGGAAACATCGCTGAAATGCTTTTCGCTTTTTTTCCACTGAGCGTCAGAAGCCTTTTTCTCCGCCGCCTTATAAGCTTCAATGTGTTCCTTTGCGCTTTCAAGGTATTCCTCGTATACCTCACGGTGCTTCTTCTTCACTTCTTCCTGAGAGGCAATTCTTTCGGCTTGAGCCTCTTCGTCTATTTTTCTTGCAGTTTCGTCCATCTGGAGAATTTTACTGATGATCTCGTCCACGGCTTTCGCCTCCTTTCACCGCAATACACCCGTTTATTAATTCTTCAAACTCTGTATCGGCGCAGGAATTCTTCCGCCTCTGCCGATAAACTTAGCCGGTGAAGCGTAATTGACCTCCATAACGGGGCCGCCGCCAAGCAAACCGCCGAAATTCAGGAAATCGCCGGCATTTTTGCCGATAGCCGGAATCACTCTGACAGCCGTTGTTTTGGAATTGACCATTCCGATAGCGGCTTCATCGGCGATAATACCGGAAATGATCTCCGCAGAGGTATCTCCCGGAATAACGATCATATCAAGTCCTACCGAGCAAACCGCCGTCATAGCTTCAAGCTTAGTTATCGTCAGGCAGCCGCTTTTTGCAGCGTCGATCATGCCTGCGTCCTCAGTTACGGGGATAAATGCACCTGAAAGACCTCCTACATGGGAGCTTGCCATAACTCCGCCCTTCTTCACTGCGTCGTTAAGAAGAGCAAGGCACGCTGTTGTTCCGTGAGCGCCGCACGTTTGAAGACCCATTTCCTCAAGGATATGAGCCACCGAATCTCCGACAGCCGGTGTTGGTGCAAGAGAAAGGTCAACGATACCAAACGGCACGCAAAGCCTTTTTGAAGCCTCCTGAGCAACAAGCTGACCAACTCTTGTGATCTTGAAAGCAGTCTTTTTAACGATATTCGCGACCTCGGTAATATCGCAGTCAGGCGATTTGGCAAGAGCTGCTCTTACAACTCCGGGACCCGAAACGCCTACGTTGATAACGCAGTCCGGCTCTCCGGGGCCATGGAACGCGCCTGCCATAAACGGGTTATCCTCGGGGGCATTGCAGAAAACGACAAGCTTTGCCGCGCCAATGCAGTCGCGGTCTGCGGTCAGTTCTGCTGTCTGTCTGACGATCTTTCCCATTTTTCCTACTGCGTCCATATTGATGCCGGCTTTAGTTGAACCGATATTAACGCTTGAGCAAACCCTCTCCGTTGTGGAAAGTGCCTCGGGGATGCTCTCGATAAGCGCGTAATCACCTGCTGAAAATCCCTTATGGCACAGTGCGGAATAGCCGCCGATAAAATTAACGCCGACCTCCTTGGCAGCCCTGTCGAGAGTCTGCGCAAATTTCACTGTCTTCATTGCCTGACAAGCCGAAGCGACCATAGCGATAGGCGTAACGCTGATACGCTTATGAATGATCGGCACGCCGTATTCAATGCTGATATCCTCGCCTGTTTTTACGAGATCGCCGGCATATCGGCAGATCTTATCGTAGATCTTATCGCAGGCTTTGTCTATGTTGTCGTCGATACAATCCAAAAGAGAGATTCCCATCGTGATCGTTCTCACATCGAAATTCTCGTTTTCGATCATATTGATTGTTTCCAGAATGTCATTTGTATTTATCATAAAATCCCGTTCCTCGCAGTTATACTCTGTACATTGTATTAAAAAGCTCTTCGTGCGTAACATGCACCTGTACGCCAAAATCGCTTCCTATCTTTTTCAGCGACTCCGAAAGCTCCTTAAACGGTACGGTACACTTAGAGATATCCACCATCATTATCATAGCGAACATATCCTGCATTACCGATTGTGTTACCTCGACGACGTTTGCGCCGTTTTTAGCACATTCGCCCGAAACACCTGCCAATATTCCCACAGTATCCTTACCGATAACAGTGATTACAGCCTTCATATTTTTTCCTCCGTAATTAAATATTGTACCCCTATATTCTCAACTTCACTCGACTGATATTATATCCCCGGATATCAAATTAGTCAAGCAATTACACTTATTAAATTTATTAACAAATTGTTAATTGTAAAATCGTGTTCAAAAAGCGAAAGATCCGACAAAGGGAATTCCGCCGGATCTCTTTCGTTTCATTATTATATAATACACAGCACGAACAGAGTCATGTTCGTCTGTATTATTGAACTGCAATTATCAAAGTGTTTTTGCAAGCTCCTTGAGATATGCCTTGAAATCCTCACCGATCTCACTGTGCTTAAGAGCTGTTTCCACCTGAGCCTGCATGATACCGAGCTTATTGCCCATATCGTAGCGCTTGCCTGTAAAATCAACGCCCGTCATGCCCTTTGTACGCGCAAGCTCCTTCATAGCGTCGGTAAGCTGAATCTCACCGCCTGCGCCGGGGGCTGTATGATCGAGAATATCAAATATCTCAGGCGGCAGAACGCAGCGTCCGAGGATAGAATACAGAGAAAGTATCTCTTCGGGCTTCTGCGGTTTTTCAACCATATCAGTGCATTTGTAAATATTGTCTTTAAGGTTTTCAACCTTAAGTGAGCTGTATTTAGAAATAGCTTCTTTGGAAACCTCCTTAATACCAAGGACACCAAGACCGAATTCCTCATAAGCTCTTATAAGCTGACCGCAGGCAGGGTCTTCGCCCATAATAACATCATCGCCATAAAGAACAGCAAACGGCTCGTTGCCTACAAAGCTTCTTGCACAGCTGATCGCATGACCAAGACCTTTAGTTTCCTTCTGACGAACGAAGAAGATGTTTGCAAGCTTTGCACTGCTTACGACCTGCTCGTAAATATCAGTCTTGCCGCGAGAGGACAGAGCCGTTTCAAGCTCGGGAACTCTGTCAAAATGATCCTCAATAATATCTTTTCCTCTGTTTGTAATAATAAGGATATCAGTAATACCTGCTCTTACAGCCTCCTCAACGATATACTGTATAGCAGGCTTATCGACAATAGGAAGCATTTCCTTCGGCATAGCCTTTGTTGCAGGAAGAACTCTTGTTCCCAGTCCCGCTGCCGGGATAACAGCTTTTGTAATTTTCATACGATTACCTCCGTAAATAATAAATTTCTCCGAGTCAACGCAGAGATTTAGTGATTCAATAACTACCGAGCTTCACCAAACGTCAAGCCGGTCAAACTGATAACATAAAGAACAAAAACAGATAGACCAGACCGAAAGCTCCGGCAAGCATAGCGTTAACGCCGCCGGAAAGATAGAGCGACTGCGACGTTTCCGAACGGGAAAGTGAATTTTCAGCAGCTGCCGATTTAATTACTTTTATACCGTTCATACACTTTTTGTAATAGAGTTTATTTGCAACCGCACCACAGGTTATCATAACAGCGATCTGCAGGATCAGTATAATAGACGGTATCATCATATAAAACTGCTCCAAAGCAGGAAGCTTCTGCATTTCACGCGAAAGCTGGAAATACTGCTCCATCGTTAACGACGAAATATCCTTCACCGTCAGTCCGATCGCATCAAGCAGCTTTTTCACGACCTCCATGCTGAGCGTTCTTGAAAAATAGAATCTTACAGCATAAAGCAGTGCCTGCAGCGACAGCATAAGCGCACCGATATTATACAGCTTACGGTAAAGAAACCATACACCTGAAAAAACAGCCGCACTGAAATTAAACATTTTTCCGCCGTTTTTAATATTTCTGAAAGCACCGAGATAATACGGCGTATTTACCGCAACATAGCATGCAACGTCGCCTGCCGTAACATTTTCCTCATACAAAACCGAAGCAGCGACATCGGAATTCTGACCGATAGCATATGAAGCAAAAAACTGCGGCTCGCTGAAATCGGGATCTTCAAGATCGTTTCTGATCAACGGATTAACACCTGCTGCCAGCCTTGCACCGCAGTGATCGCAGAAATTAGCCTCCGGACGATTAACAACGCCGCACACAGGACATGATCTGCTGTTTACGCTTTTATCGCCTTCCTCGCTTTTTTCAAGAGAAACGGAAACTTTGGGAGCTTCCTTATCTTTCCCCTGCGCTGCGTCCTTTATTTTCTCAAAGCCGTCAAAAACATACCCTTCACCGTGCTTTTTGCGGTTCGGACATTCCTTTGTGACCATATAACAGGCTCTGTGCATTGGCGTACCGCAGTCAGGGCAAACGACAACATCATCGTCCTCCTTAAAACCTTCGCCGCATATACCGCACTTAAGTCCGATATAATTCATGCTTCTCACCTTTCTGTTTTATCAATTTGCATATAACCATTTTCATTATATCAAATCGCACTGAAAAATACAACATCTTTTTTTCCTTTATTATATAGTTTTAGTATTTTTTATGCGAAAGATAAGTGCTCACAAAAATTAAAGCTTTATTTTGTGAAATATAACTGAACTCTAAAAAAACATTTCAGTTGCATTACCTTTTAGAATATGGTATAATGACAGTGAACTACTAAAAATACTTCTCGAAAGGATAATAAAAATGACATTTACGATCATGAACCACGAGCGTAAAACGCTCGAGGATAGGGGTTACAAGCTTATCGAAGACAGCAAACGTGTAACAGATTACGAGCTTTATGAAAAAGTTGTAGCAACAAAGGGCGAGAAATACGCTAAAGCTTTGATTCAGAAGTTTTATGAGGAACTCGAACCTGTATGCATTGGTGAAGACGGAATATTCTACACCGTTCTTTTCGAAACTATCGGCGACAGTGAAGAAGAGAAAATGCCCCGTGCTGTTATCTGGCAGGAGGTAACTCTTATCAATCACCCTGCGGATGCAAAAAAATAATTATTGTAAACTACATTAAAAACCCCCTTGCAAACTGCCTGATTGGCACTGCAAGGGGTTTTCTCTTAAGGCAGCACCGCACAAAGTACGCCTTACGGCTCAGCACTAAATCTGCTCGCATCTTTGGCACTGCCTCTGTGCGGTATTGCCTTAGCTATCTTCTTTTTGCAAAAATTATCCTCGTAAATCTTTGTCTGCTTTACGATAAATTAGTATTCGCAGGATTCTTTGCGCTGTCTATCAGACTGCGATATTCCTCACGACTTTTGTTAAACGTCTTTTCGAGCATATGCGGAAGAGAAAAATTATAATCGTATTCGCTAAATATGTTCGGAATATACTTGTAGAGCTTCTCGGCAACGCTCTTTGCGTGATCTATATCAAATCCATCAAGCGCATAGTATTTCTTTTCGGTGAAAACCAGCAGACGTACCTTGAAGGAGGATCGCCCCGATATTCCGATCTCGGCGCAGAGCCAGTCCACCTTTGAAACAGGTATTGCCGTTATCGGGCCAATTCCGTTAAAAAGCAGTATGTAAGAAGGCGTCAGCACTACGCGTTCGCCGTAAGGCTTTTCGCCCTCCTTAAACTTATCAATATACTCGTCAACTAATATTTTCCCTTCGGCTGCTTCACGGTTTATTATTTCAGCCGCCTCGGCCTTAGTCGCTTCTTTAAAGGGCAATATCAGATTTTTTCCGTTTTTGGCAGTCTTACCGGAGCGCAGAAACCTTATAACGGACATAATAAGAAGGAAACCGACCATGATCGACGCATAAAACAAAATCTCCTTGTTTCTGTAATCGTTCATATCTATGCCGTCTTTGTAAAGCAATGCAAGCCCTCCGACTATAATAATACAGAGGACGAAGCCAAACACGGCTAACCTGCGCCCTTTTTTGCCTGCTTTGACAGACTCTTTTTCAAGAAATTCAAGTTCCATATTCTACCCTGCTGCAATGCGCACACGATCTTTATTTTTTAACCACAATATTAACGAGCTTACCCTTTACGTAGATCTCCTTAACAATATTCATGCCGTTTATCGCTGCCGCTACCTTAGCGTCTGCCTTTGCGGTATTTATAGCAGTTTCATTATCAGCGTCAGCTGCGATCATAAGACGAGCCTTGATCTTTCCGTTGACCTGAACGGCGATCTCTACTGTTTCGTCCTTGCATTTAGCCTCGTCGTACTTCGGCCACTGCTGCTGTGCAACTATACCGTCGCCGAGGTTTGCCTTTTCCCATACTTCCTCTGTAACATGAGGCGCGAACGGATTGAGCAGAATCGCAAAGATTCTGAGTTCCTCACGAGTAATACCCTTTGCGGAGAACGTATTGATAAGCGACATCAGCGTTGCGATAGCCGTGTTGAATTTCAGCGTTTCAATGTCCTCATCGACCTTTTTGATCGCTTTATGAACCTCGCTCTCGACCTCGGGTCGGATCTCGTCGCTGTCGATGATATTCTCGGTAAGATTGTAGAAGCGTTCAACGAGTCTGCGGCAGCCCTTGATTCCCTTAGGATCCCACGGTGCAGCCTTCTCGAAATCGCCGATAAACATCTCGTACAGTCTGAGCGTATCTGCGCCGTACTCATTTACAACGTCATCGGGATTTACGACGTTTCCGCGTGATTTACTCATCTTCACGCCGCCTTCGCCGAGTACCATGCCGTGGCTCGTTCTCTTTGCATACGGCTCTGCCGTCGGAACAACGCCGATATCATAAAGGAACTTGTGCCAGAAACGGCTGTAAAGCAGGTGAAGCGTAGTATGCTCCATACCGCCGTTGTACCAGTCTACGGGTGCCCAGTAAGCGAGAGCTTCCTTTGAAGCAAGAGCGCTGTCGTTGTGAGGATCCATGTAGCGCAGATAATACCACGAAGAGCCTGCCCACTGAGGCATTGTATCGGTTTCACGCTTAGCGTCGCCGCCGCACTTCGGGCACTTGACATTTACCCACTCGGTCATGTTAGCAAGCGGAGATTCGCCTGTATCTGTCGGCTCGTATGATTCTACCATAGGCAGTTCAAGCGGAAGCTCTGATTCGTCCATAGGAACATAGCCGCAGCACGGGCAGTTAATGATCGGGATAGGCTCGCCCCAGTAGCGCTGACGAGAAAATACCCAGTCGCGAAGCTTGAAATTGATTTTTTCATGACCCTTGCCATTTTCAGTGAGCCACTGCTTGATCTTGACCTTTGCGTCTTCAACGGAAAGTCCGTCAAGAATACCGCTGTTCACCATAACGCCAGTTGCGCAGTCGGTGAATGCCTCCTTTTCGACATCGCCGCCCTTAACTACCTCGATGATCGGGAGATCAAATTTCTTTGCAAACTCCCAGTCACGCGTATCGTGAGCAGGAACAGCCATGATAGCGCCCGTACCGTAGGAAACAAGAACATAGTCGGAAATAAATATCGGAATTTCCTTATCGTTAACCGGATTGACTGCGCGGATACCCTTGATCTCAACACCGGTTTTATCCTTAGCCATTTCGGTTCTCTCGAAATCGGACTTTTTAGCGGCTGCTTCCTGATAAGCTCTTACCTCGTCGATGTTCTCGATCTTGTCAGCCCACTTTTCAATATAGGGGTGTTCGGGAGAAACTACCATGTAAGTAGCGCCGAAAAGCGTATCGGGGCGCGTTGTATATACTGTAAGCGTATCGCCTGTCGTTGCAGTGAAATCTACCTCCGCACCGGTAGATCTGCCGATCCAGTTCCTCTGCTGGAGCTTTACACGCGTGGGATAATCCACTGTATCGAGATCGTCTGCAAGACGATCTGCATACTCCGTTATTTTAAGCATCCACTGCGACTTTACGCGTCTTACGACCTCGCTGCCGCAGCGCTCGCAAACACCGTTTACAACCTCTTCGTTTGCAAGAACGCATTTGCAGGACGTACACCAGTTTACAGCCATTTCCTTCTTATATGCAAGACCGTGCTTGAAGAGCTGCAAAAAGATCCACTGCGTCCACTTAAAGTAGGAAGGATCTGTTGTATTAACCTCTCTGCTCCAGTCAAAGGAAATACCGAGAGATTGTATCTGCTTTTTAAAGCGTGCAATATTGTTCTTTGTTACCTCGGCAGGGTGAATGTGGTTTTTGATAGCGTAGTTCTCGGTGGGAAGACCAAATGCGTCCCAACCGATCGGGTACAGAACGTTGTAGCCCTGAAGTCTGCGCTTTCTTGCAACCGTGTCAAGAGCTGTATACGGTCTGGGGTGACCTACGTGAAGTCCCTGACCGGAGGGATAAGGGAACTCTATCAGCGCATAGAATTTTTCCTTTTCAGAATTTTCCTCAGCATGGAAAACGCCTTTTTCCTCCCATATATCCTGCCATTTTTTTTCAATATCCTTGTGTTCGTATTTCAAAATATATTCCTCCTAAAAAAGCTTACGGATATTTATAACAAATTATCATTCCGTTATAACATCGGAAATATCTATTGCTTCACCGTCTGCCCACATTTTGTCGAGATCGTAATACTCCCGAGCCTCCTCGGAAAATACGTGAACAATAACGTCAACGTAATCGAGCAGTATCCACGTATCGTTTTTGTGACCTTCAACGTGGCTCACTGTTTCGCCTGCCTGCTTGAGCTGAAATTCGACCTCATCGGCAAGAGCCTTTACCTGAGTGGAGCTGAATCCCGTTGCGATAACGAAATAATCAGCGATAACAGAAACGCCGTCTACCTTTATCACCTTGATATTAGCGCCCTTTTTGCTGTCGATCGCTTTTGCAGCAAGCTTTGCTGTTTCCAGACTTGTCATATAATTCACTTCCTTTTATTGTTTATCCTGCGGCTCGCTTTCGCTGTTGTCCGCCATTTTATTATTTCTGTATTTTTCTATAATAGTCGGGATATTCTTTACAATAAGCTCCTGCATTTTCCTGCTGTAAAGCAGAGTGTATTTAATTCCCCATGAAGATTCGGAGCTCTTTACCGATATTCCCAGCAGCTCGCCCATTTTTGTGGGAAGCTTATATTTAGTTTTACCGTTTTCATCGGGGTGTATCTCTAGAAATTTAAGGTCTGTAAGATAGCTTGTCAGCCATGCAGCCGAAATTCCCGTCATATATTCGCTGTCAACCAATGCGTCCGCACGCTTTTTTATCTCGGAGATCATGATCGGTTCATCGGAATATTCAAAGCTATCGAGCTGCTCCTCCGTTACGGAAAACGGACTTTTTCGCAAAATAACCGTTTTCAGCTGCTCAGACGTAAATTCAAGGCAGCGTGAAATACGTTTGCTGAAAACAATATCGTCCTTAGCAGCCTGTGCGCCTGTTGTAGGTTCTTTGCCTTCTGCAAGGCTGTGCAGAAAATCAGCTGCAACTCTCAGTGCATTTTCCTCATTTTTGATCTGCGGAGTTCTGATAATATACAGATGACTTTCGCTTACGCCGTTTTCGTCGATAGCTCTTGCAAAAACAGAAGCAGAGTAGCTCAGGCATTTTGAAACACGCGGCTGCTTAACAATATCATTTTCGCCGACACTCTCTCCCGAAATGGGGTCTGTACCTTCTGCAAGCTTCTCAAGATACCCTTTAGCATGCTCGATAAGTTTTATTTTATCCATATATCCCCCACCTTAATCCGGGAAAATTTATTATTCTATCAAAACGATCACTAAGTCGGTAAGCGCCCGGGGGCAGTTCCGATTAAGTTTATAACTAATCTTCGTAAATACAATTGCACGTAAGCGCCAAATCGCGGAAACCAATTATCCGTCGCTGCAAAGTGATAACGGAACTGCTCTGCGTAAATACATTTTCACTTATACTCCAAATCGCGGAAACCAATTATCCGTTACTGCAAAGTGATAACGGAACGGTGAGCGGCGACACGCCGCCGGAAC
>CACYDO010000135.1 GCA_902773165.1 uncultured Ruminococcus sp.
AACACCGGAAGTACAGAACCGTAAAGACCGTACTGCGGCGGCAATCCTGCTATCTGCGCATAACCCATTGATATCGGAATTGATACAAGAGCTATAATAGCTCCGCTGATAAGATCATTTTTCAGAGTTTCCTTTTTAAACGTTTTTATTCCTTGCAGCATATATTATACGCACCTTTACATAAACCGCAGACTCGTATTGCACAAGTCTGCGGTTTGCATGATCATACGAAAATTTTACAAAAGTAATCAGTCATTAGCTGCGGCTGTATCGGAATCGGGGAGTTTAAGCGTTGACGCGTTTTCCATGTCGATAACGAACTTAAACGAAACTCGGCGTGATTTCTCCTTATCTTCCATACCGCCTGCATCAAGAACGGGGTAATCGTCTGCGTAGCCGACTGCCTCCATGAGATCGCCCATTTCCTTCTGAGCTGTTGCGTCCATTCCTACTTCGCTCGACAAGCAGTATTTCTTTACCTCGTCTGCACGCTTCTGAGAAAGCTCCTCATTATGAGCGCGTTCGCCTGTGGAATCGGTATGACCCTCTACCATGATCTTGGAAACAAAGCCCTCGTAATCGTCCTTGAGAATTACTGAGGAATAAGCTTTAATAAATTTCTTGAGGTAATCCTTACCGCCATCGGAGAGGTCGTACTTATCAACATCAAAGAGGATCGAGGAATCGAGCATCATCTCGCCTGTTTCGTCATTAAGCTCAACATTAATGCCCTCTGCTTCAAATGCCTTCATAAGCTCGTCCTGAAGACTTGATTTCTTCTGAGCAATTGCGGCAAGAGTATCCTGCGACAGACCCTCTACGGCAGAATCCTCGGAATCAGCGTCTGCACCGAGAGAGAATTCGGTGTAATCGTAGTTGTAGAAATACGTATGCTCACCATCGGTGAGAACAAGTCCGTCGTCTCCGCAGTAGAAATAAACGAACTCGTAGGCGTGTTTTGTTCCGTCAATATCAGCCCAGGAGAAATTCAGAATACCGTTTTCATTGAAGTGACCGACAACATTGGAGTAGTTGTCATAATAGCCTCTTTTATTGTCTATCTTCACACCAAAACGCCCGATATGATCGGCGTCATACTCCTTGTATCCGGAGATCTCAAATCCAACGATATCATCTATCCTCTCTTTCGAGGAAGAGTAATTCCAAAGCCAATAAGAATCGCTGTTTCCTCTTTCGCAAAAATCTCTTGCGACCATTGCACTGCTTGAGTTTCCGGAAGAAATCGTCAGATTGGTTCCGGAGAATTCAAAATCAAATTCGTACACCTGATCTGTCAGCGAATACTTTGTAACTTCATACGTTTTCTCGTCCTTCTCCATTGAATTAAGCGGAGTAAAGCTCAGCTTGCCGTCCTTTACGTAGTAAACGCCTGTAATATCTGCTGTTGAATAACGATCTTCATCTCGTTTCCACGCAAAGGTCAGCGTCATCCAATTATATTTTTTGACATTTCTCAGCTTGTAGCTTGCGCTGTGGCTTCCTGCTCTAACTTCGATCGGAACAGCACTTACCTCTATTTCCTCACCCTTCTTAGAGTATTCATCAAAGCTGTACATCGTTCGCCATTCGGTTGATTTAACAAATTTATCGAAATCAACAGAATCGCTTGAAAAATAGCCGTCGCCGTCCAGAAAATCCTCACGGATATACTTTCCAAAAAACATCTGAGGCGTATAAGTAAGGTTCTTATATACTTCCTCGGGGTTGAGGTGAGTATCTGTGTAATACTCCTCAAGATTTGTAAAAGCAGATATATTTCTGAGATGACTAATTGAGTATTCATACGGACACTCAACCTCTGTATCTTCGTCATCTTCACCCTCATCTTCGCCGTCATCTGCGTCGTTTTCATCAGCACCGTCTTCGCCGTCATCTGCGTTGTTTTCATCAGCACCGTCTTCGCCGTCATCTGCGTCGTCAGCCTTTGTTGAAGCGGAATGTCCGTTTACCTTGTCTTCCAGGCTTTTTTCGATATCATCACAGCCTGCTGCGGCAAGCAAAACCATAGCCGCAAGCAAAGCCGAAATACACCGTTTTAAAATTGAACGATCCATAAATAATTCTCCTCCTGCTTATTATCCTTCCGTGTAATAATACGTATTCGTTCCGTCGGTCAGGATAATACCGTCATAACCGAGCAAGAAATAAACGTACTCATAAGCGTGAACAGTGCCGTCATAGTCCGACCATGAAAAATCGAACAATCCGTTTTCATAAAGATAACCGCAGACATTATAGATTCTATCATCGCTGTCATCAACATCAATACTGAAAGAACCACTCGCAGAATTCTCTCTGATATCACGTGATATAGTGATAGCTTTAATGTTATCTATCTTTTTCCCGTCCTTAGCTTCTTTGCTATAGAAATACAAGCTGCTGTCTACATTAGCGTCCAACTCACTGTGTGTAAGAACAGCGCTGTCTTTTTCGTAGGTAAGCGTGACTGTACCGCCCTTAAGCTCCACATCATATACAAATGCAACAGGCTTCTCATCTTCATCATAGCTTCTTTTTTGCGGCGTAAAAGTCAGCTTTCTGCCGTTCAGCTCAATAGAGCCGTAAACGGAATTAGTAAAGCCGTCCTCTCTTGCGAACTCAAATCTGCAATCTTCATTGTCGATATCGTCGAGATCTATCCTATAAGCGATCGGAAGAGCCGTTATCTCATAGCCACTGTACTCAACATGCTTCTTATGCTCATTGTAAAACTCTTTTACCTTGTCCTTTTCAGTTGTGGGAGCGCCTAATGCGTTGTATTCGCCAACGAGGAACTCCTTTTCGTACTCAATATCCTTCAATATCTTATCAGGGTCAAGCGTTGCTTCGGGCTTATACATTTTCAGGTTTCCGTAAGATGCTACCCAGCGCATAGAAGTCTTATCGACCTTTTCCTTTTTATTCTTCTTTGCGGCATACGCTGTGAGTGTGCCGCTCTCGTCCGGCTTCTCAGCACTTAGCCACACAGGTGAAGAAAATGCCACAGCTGCGGCAAGCGATGCACAGATTATCGGACGAACGATTCTTTTTATTTTCGATTGCGCCGACGTCTTCTCTAAAAAGTTATCTTCTGAACGTTTTGTTTTCATAGCTTATAGTACTCCTTTCGGCAGTTTAATTATTTATATT
>CACYDO010000136.1 GCA_902773165.1 uncultured Ruminococcus sp.
GTTTTGGGCTGCCCACTAATATTTTACACTTACGGTCGGCAAGCGCCGACAGGCAGTTCCGATTTTACTTTACCGTAACGGTCAGTTGGTCTCCGCGTTTTGGGCTGCCCACTAATATTTTACACTTACGGTCGGCAAGCGCCGACAGGCAGTTCCGATTTTACTTTACCGTGACGGTAGGTTAGTCTCCGCGTTTTGGACGCCCACTAATATTTTACACTTACGTCGGTCGATCAAGCAAGTGTTCGGAGAACATTCGCATTGCAAAAGTAGCAGACGCGGCATTAAGTGTCGTCCATCAAATCCTGCATCGGAACAGTCAGCAGTGACACGCTGGTATTTTTTCACAAAATGCTGTGATCTCATCTTTTCGCGGTTCTACATCGTCCCTGCATTCCACAGAGCACAATCCCAGTTTACCGCAGCATTCAATTTCCAGATGTCCGTAAAAATGCTCGATGCTTTGAATTATTCTTTCACATTCCTTCATGCCGGGGCCTGTTCGCAGAGCGATAGAATAGCCTTTTTTTCCGCTGCTGATAGTCAAATGCGGATCGTGCGTGTTGCACCACGGAGTACATCTGTCGATAAATGCTTTGAACTGTCCCGGAATATCAGCCCAATATGACGGTGAAACTGATACTATGATATCAGCCTGCTCAAATTCACTCATTATCAGCGGTATGTCATCGGTCATAACACATTCCGCCGTATTATGACATATCCGACAGCCTTTACAGAACTTGAAATCGTAATCGTCAATACAGATACTCTTTGTATTATACACACTTGAAAGCTTTTCGGAAACAAGCTTTACGATCCCGGCGGTAGCGCCTGTCTTTACAGGGCTGCAATTTATTACTAATGCATTCATATTCATCACCCATAAGTATCAATTACATTTTCTTTGCGTACTCATAAACCTTTTCCGACCATTCCCAGATATCACGGCAGTCATTTTGAAGAAAATGAACCTTATCTCTTAAATCTACGGGAATATGGTTTTCTGCTATTTCCCTGAAATTGTCGGGAACAATAATTGAATGAACCCACTCGCTTAGAATGACCTCGTTCTTAACCTTGATCGGCAAAACTCCGTCAAACACCGCGTTCGGGTGATTTTTGATGATATCAAACCGGAAGAAAAACCTTACTCCGGGCGTAAATCCGACGCTGAGATCGTTTTCATTCGGAAATCTGCCCAGCTTTCGTTCCATCACCAATCTGTCTCCTATAATCCGAACAAAATAGATTGAACTATATTTCCGGCATGAAATCCAAATCGACCTGAAATTCTTTTTAGAATGAAACCTCTGAATACAATTTCCTCCGCAAGTGCAGTATTAAATATTGCATAAATCAGTATCGCAGGCAGGGCTTTTATACCCAACCCCAAAAATTCCGATGTTGCTGTTTCAATGTTTTTCAGAGTATATATTATGAAAACAGATACAAGCAAAAAGGCAGCTGAAACTGAGAGAATCCATATAAATGTTTTATGTTCTTTGGCATCTTTTATTCTTTTTAGTCCGATCCAATCAAGGAAAGTTGTGTTTTTTCGTGCGGTAATAGCCCACCAGATAAAAGGTATCAATGTAAAAAGAACAATTTGAATGGCGCTGTCAATCAATTTCTGAATTACTAATCCCATTTTCTTTTTCCTCCAATTTCGATTATAAATGATTATATCATGAGGACAAAACTATGTCAATTGAAGTTTCTTATTATTTATCTCAGTGAGCAGCCTGCGGTGCGGAAAAAATAACCGCGGCAAGAAGTAAAAACGAAACTGCCTATGTTTTTTTAATAGCTATATAACTTATTGCCGCACATGAAACCTAGTGAAGCACAAACGTTCTCCAAGTGCCTGCCCGGAATGCCGTGTAAATATTTCAGAAAAAATGGTTGAATTCAAAAGAAAAAGAATGTATAATAAATAAGTATACGGCAGCTTATACTGCTGCATTTCGAACATGGAGGAAATAATATGGCACAGAATAAGAAAATGGTTGAAGCTATCACTTCAAGAGATGAGGATTTCGCAAAGTGGTACACCGATATCGTAAAAAAAGCGGAGCTATGCGATTACAGCGGCGTTAAGGGCTGCATGATTTTCAGACCTTACGGCTACGCGATCTGGGAAAATATACAGGCTGATCTCGACAGACGTTTTAAAGAAACGGGTCACGAAAACGTTTATATGCCGATGCTTATCCCAGAAAGTCTTCTTCAAAAGGAAAAAGACCACGTAGAGGGCTTTGCTCCCGAGGTAGCATGGGTCACTCAGGGCGGCAGCGAAAAGCTGACCGAAAGACTTTGCGTTCGTCCGACTTCCGAGGTGCTTTTCTGTGAGCATTATAAAAACGTGATAAATTCTTACAGAGATCTTCCGAAGCTCTACAATCAGTGGTGCAGCGTTATGCGTTGGGAAAAGACCACAAGACCCTTCTTGAGAACGTCTGAGTTCCTTTGGCAGGAGGGTCACACCATGCACGAAACTGCCGAGGACGCACAGGAAGAAACTCTGCGCATGCTCAAGGTTTACGAGGACTTTTACCGCGATACTCTTGCTATCCCGGCAGTTGTCGGCAAAAAAACGCCTAAGGAGACGTTTGCAGGAGCTGAGGCTACGTACACGATCGAGCCGATGATGCACAACGGCGTTGCACTCCAGGGCGGTACATCTCACTATTTCGGAGATGGCTTTGCAAAGGCATTTGACATTAAATTCACAGGCAGAGACAACACGCTGCAATACCCCTATCAGACATCTTGGGGCGTATCCACAAGAATGATCGGCGCTATCATTATGGTTCACGGCGACGACGACGGTCTTGTTCTGCCGCCGAAGATCTCTCCGATCCAGGTTGCCGTTATCCCTGTTGCACAGCATAAGGAAGGCGTTCTCGAAAAGGCAAACGAGCTTAAGGAGCGTCTTGCAAAGAATTACAGAGTTAAGCTTGACGATTCCGACAACAGCCCGGGCTGGAAATTCAGCCAGTACGAGATGAAGGGCGTTCCCGTAAGAGTTGAGATAGGTCCTAAGGATATCGAGAAAAATCAGTGCGTTATCGTTCGCAGAGATGACCGCACAAAGCAGTTCGTATCTCTTGACAACCTGGAGCAGGCTGTTGAAGACACACTTAAAGCAGTTCACGACGGCATGTATGCGCGTGCCCTTGAAAATATGAAAGAGAAAACTCATACTGCCGTTACCTTTGACGAGTTTGTTCAGACTGCAAAGGAAAAGCCCGGCTTCATCAAGGCAATGTGGTGCGGCGACGTTGAATGTGAAGATAAGATCAAGGACGTTACCGGCGGTGTTAAATCGAGATGTATCCCCTTTGAGGAGGAGCATATTTCCGACGTGTGCGTTTGCTGCGGAAAGCCGGCAAAGCACCAGGTGTTCTGGGGTAAGCAGTATTAATTAATACCAGAGTTTAAAGGCTTACTATCACTGTCTACAACTTAAGCATTTTCTGAGTAAAGCGGTGCTTCAAAGAATACAGGAATGGAGCGACAAAAATACTCCCCAAAAAA
>CACYDO010000137.1 GCA_902773165.1 uncultured Ruminococcus sp.
GCAAGCTCGCCTGCCGAAATTTTTCTCTTCGCCATCATTACGTCAAGATTTACAATTATAGCCATAACACACCTCACACCGTAAGGTCGTTTTCTTCTCGCAGAACAACCGCCTGCTCGAATACATTTTTCAGCACTCGCAGAAGCAGACCTATGAACGCAAACGCAAGCACCACTATAAGCGCAAGAAGCCGCCATATCGCCATTACCGCCGAAACAGCCGCTATTGCAAAGCAGCAATACGAAAAAACTCTCAGGCAAAAAACGTTTTCCGTTTCAAAGACTTTCTCCTTGCGGATATTCGTCAACAGCCTGTTCAGGAAGAACAATATCACTCCGGCAGGGATCATTGCGGTATAAACACAAGAAACAAACTGCGGAAATATAGATTCCTTATTTGAATACACATCGTACCACCTTGCAATAAACGGCACAAGCGGAATGCATATCAGCCACGCCGCCATTGCTATCCGGTCGATTATCAGCGTTACTATAAGAGATTTTTTGTAATGTTCCATTTTGTTATCCCCTTTACATTTTCTGAGAATAATGATACCACGGCGTTTTCTATTTGTCAATATATTTTTATCGTTTTTCGATAATTTTTTCTTGTTTTTCAAAAAGCTTAAAATCAAAAAAAAGACTATCCATGATGGACAGTCTTTTGTGTGTACCATTATAATCTGCAATACATATGGTCAACGATAATAAAAATATTCCCTTTACGTTATTCGACATATTGCAGGGGACTTTCCGGTCGACACCTGCACCCCTTCGGAATCCTCTCTCAAAGAGAATTTTTCTATGTCGTCCACTATATGTTAATTTATCGCTTTATCCCCCAGCTCCAGCAGCTTTTTCAGCCGATGATTAAGCCCCGATTTACTGATAGGTATTTCCGAAAACTCCGCAAGCTCCTTCAAGGACGCAGTGGGATACGCAAGCCGAAGCTGTGCCGCAGCTTTAAGCTCGTCGCTAAGCTCCTCGTATTTTCCGCTTTTTTCCAGAGCGCGTATAGCCTTGACCTGACGGACAGCCGCCGAAACGGTCTTTTCGGTGTTGGCTATCTCGGAGTTGATCTTTCTGTTGCGCGTATTTTCAAGACTTTTTTCTATTTTGACCTGCATTAGCGTCATGCTTGCGCTGCCCGCGCCCATCAACGTGAGCAGGTCGGCGATATCCTCGCTGTCCTTAAGATACACCACGTAAGAGCCGCGGCGATTCATCAGCTTGGGTGAAGCCGCTCTTCCGCCTGCAAGCTCGGTCGTTTCTCTGATAACTCTGCAAAGATCTTCCGACAGATTTTTATGTACGGTGTTAAACTCCATACGGTATTCCGATTCGGGCGAGGAAATAGTTCCGCATGTTAAAAAAGCACCTCGTAAGAATGCCGCCGCACACGGCTCAAATTCGATATTTGCAAGATTGATCCTCAGAAAGGGGTTCGTCCGGTCATGACCGAAATAAGAAAAAACGCGGCTGCAATCATCGTTAAGCGGAATACTGACCTTATAGACAGAAGGGCTGCTCTTGCGCGACGTTAAGGTTTCGTCTATATTAACAACAACACCTGCCAAGCCTGCTATGGTCTGCGCAAAACGCTGTGCGGCGCTGTGGCTTTCCGTTCGCATATAGATCTCTTCCGCTGAAAATCTGCGGCAAAAAAGCACAAGCCCATACGCTTCGGCCTGTTCTATCCGATCAAGCTTGACATTGACCCTGCAAAGCTCCTTTTTTACGTCAGACGAAAAAGACACGACACGATCTCCCCTTACGCCTTAGTTATATCTCTGTGGTGAACGCTGACCTTGTTCTTGCCTTCCGAAAGGTGATTGTAAAGCGCCTGTGTGAGCGCAACGCTGCGGTGCTTGCCGCCCGTGCAGCCTATGGCGATCAGCAGCAAGCTTTTGCCCTCGTCCTTATAAAGAGGAAGCGTAAAATCGACAAAATCAAAAAGCTTATCGCGAAGCTTCACCGTCTGCGGCCATTTCATCACGTATTCACGAACAGGCTCGTCAAGACCTGTTTTATATTTCAGCTCATCAACATAAAACGGATTCGGCAGACAGCGCACATCAAACATCAGGTCTGCCTCGGTAGGAACGCCGTATTTAAAGCCGAACGACATACACGTTACCGAAAGCGATGATATCTCGTTGCCGATAAATAACGCCGTTATTCTGTCTTTAAGCTGAGCAGACGAAAGGAATGTTGTATCTATCAGATAATCCGAGGACATTTTAAGCCCTGCAAAAAGCTCCCGTTCGATATTCACAGCCTCGTCTATCGTTGCAAGCGGCGAATCTCCGAACAATGGGTGCTTACGGCGCGTCGAGCGGAAACGGCTTATTATTACGCTGTTTGCTGCGTCCAGGAACAAAGTCTTGTACTTGTGATTATCCTTGCGCAGCTTGCCTATCGCAGAAGAAAGATCTTCAAATGACGTTCCCATACGAACGTCAAGCACGACTGCCGCACGCTTCATTCTCTCATCTGATGATTTCTCGCAAAGCTCGTAAAACGTTGATAGCAGCGCAGGCGGAATATTATCCACGCAGTAAAAACCGATATCCTCAAGCGCATGAAGCGCCGAGGTCTTCCCTGCTCCGGAAATCCCTGTCACGATAATAAATTCCATATTGCGCCAACTCCTTTAAACTATCCTTTTTTAAACTTTCCTTACCTCGCACTCCAGGCGGACTCCTTTTTCTTTGTACACTGTTTCCTGAATAAACTCTATCAGCTCGCAAACGTCATTACACGTAGCATTGCCCTTGTTGATAATAAAACCGGAATGCTTCTCGCTGACCTGCGCGCCGCCTATCTGCTTGCCTTTAAGACCGCATTCCTGAATAAGCGCTCCTGCAAAATATCCCTCGGGGCGCTTGAAAACGCTGCCTGCACTCGGATATTCAAGCGGCTGCTTCGTTCTGCGGCGTTCCATGAAATCGTCCATGCGCTCATGGATAAGCTTTTTGTCATCGTGTCTGAGCCTTACCGTAACGCTCGTAATGATCCCGGGCTTATCGGCAAAAACGCTGTGACGGTAAGAAAGATCGAGCTGCGCCGCCGTCAGCGTACCGCACGTTCCGTCGGGGGAAACGTAAGAAACGCTCTCTATAACGTCCTTCATCTCGCCGCCATAGGCACCTGCGTTCATAAACGCCGCGCCGCCTGTCGAACCGGGAATGCCCCAGGCAAATTCCAGACCGGAAAGCTCGTGGTCGAGGGCAAATTTGCAGAGCTTTGCAAGAGTGACCCCTGCGCCGCACTTAATTCTGCGGACAGCAGTCTGATTTTTTACGGAGGAATCGCCC
>CACYDO010000138.1 GCA_902773165.1 uncultured Ruminococcus sp.
ATTACCGTTGACCGGGTGAAAATATGCAAAGCAACAAAATAAAAAAAATCGTCCTGCTGTCGCTGCTTACATCTCTTGCGCTGATAATTTTCACAATAGAATCAGCGATTCCACCGATCGTACCAATACAAGGCGTCAAGCTGGGGCTTGCAAATGCTATAACGCTTTTCCTTGTGCTAAACGCTGATAAAAAATCAGCCTTTGCCGTTTTGATCGTAAGGGTAGTTCTTGCAGCGATATTCGCCGGACAAGCAATATCGATGATCTACAGCATGTGCGGAGGGCTTCTTGCCCTCATTGCGATGTGTGCTGCAAACTATATGCTAAAAGGTAAGCCTGTATGGTTTATAAGCACGGCAGGCGCAGTTTTTCACAATGTCGGTCAGATAGGTGCGGCAGTGATAATGATGTCGTGGCAGGTGATCTACTACCTCCCCTATTTGCTGATCTCAGGCTGCATAACGGGTGTATTGATCGGTCTGCTGACTGATTTTACTACCGAAAAAATGAAAAATTCGGGGATATTAAAAAGATTTACAGACGTGTTTTATTACGAGTATCGTGAAAAGGAAAACGACCATGACTTATAAAAATATTATATCGGCAATATTGAGCGTCAGTCTAATAATTATTTTAAGCTCCTGCAATTCTCAAAGCATTGATAACACTGCGCAGGAAAGTGAAATTGATCTTTTTGCTATGGATACTTATATGTCTCTAAAAGCTTACGGAACAACCGGTGAAACAGCACTGCAAAAGGCTTCCGATAAGATCAAGGCGCTTGAAACTACGCTTTCGGTAACAAACGAAGAAAGTGAGATATTCAGGCTGAACAGTGCAGGTGGGAAGAAAACAGAGATCTCATCGGATACAGCTTTTCTTATCGAGCGTTCTCTGGAAATAAACAAGGAAACAAACGGAGCTTTTGATATCACGCTTTACCCTGTCACAAAGGAATGGGGATTTACCACAGGCAGCTATAAAATCCCATCTCAAGCTCGTATAGATGAGCTGCTAGCTAATGTCGGCAGCGATAATATTTTGCTGGATACGGACGGCAATTACGTTTCGCTGAAAAACGAAGCTAATATTGACCTCGGAGGTATCGCAAAGGGATATGCCGGAAGCTGTGCAGAAGATATCATAAAAGCAGAGGGCGTAACAAGTGCTATTCTGAATATGGGCGGTAATGTTCAGACCATAGGTACAAAACCTGACGGAAGCAGCTGGAAAGTCGGAATACAAGACCCGAGTGACAGCACACAGCTTGTAGGAACAGTAGAAGTTGCTGATAAAGCCGTAGTAACCTCCGGTGGATACGAGAGATATTTTGAAGATGAGTTGGGCAATATATACTGGCATATACTTGATCCGAAAACAGGGTATTCCGCCAAAACTGACATTATTTCTGTTACAGTAATAGGAAGCGACGGCACGACCTGCGACGCACTGTCCACTTCTCTATTTGTAATGGGCACAGAAAAATCAGTTGATTATTTAAAAACATATAGAAATCATGACGCAGTCATTGTTTCAAACGATAACACTCTGTATATTACAAAAGGAATAATTAATGAATTCAAAGCAAGCAATGAATTCTCGGGATACAAGATCATAACTATATAGATTATTATAAAAAGCGCCTACCGAAGTAAGCGCTTTTTTATTAATCAGTTTTTCATGTGGGATAAGACAGGACTTACGTTATTTTACGAATCAAAGAACTGTTGTCCATCGTCAGTTACTAGCCGCTCCGCCCTTGGATATTCAAAGATTTCAGACTTTCCAAAGTTCGATTCGAGGTAGACTGCAAACTCCGCTGCATACCATTTTGCCAATCCAAGGTTGTGCATAAGATAGTGACCGCAGTTTACCGGTGCAGCTCCGGGAACATATTCCGCATCGTTCACAGATTTGAAGGCTCTCAAAACCAGTTCATAAATCTCCTGAGGAGAACGATTGCCCTTGAGAATAAGGTAAAACCCGGTCAGGCATCCCATAGGCCCCCAGTAAATAACTTCGTCTTTCCAATCAGGATCATTCCGAAGAAAAGTGGCTATGATGTGTTCAAGAGAATGCATTGCCGCCACATCTATTACCGGTTCCTTGTTCGGTCTTTTAAGCCTTATATCATATGTCGTAACCGTATCACTGCCAACCTTATCCTCTCGGCTGATAAAAATACCGGGAACGATGAGTGTATGATCTACAGAAAAACTCTGTATCAAATCCATATTAATTTCTCCTTTGATATAATATTCAGAAATGGTGCTGCTGTGCGAAAAGTCGTATTTTCGATAAATACTATATCACAAATTTACGAATTTGTAAATAGGCATATTCATGGCAGTATGCACCGACAGGCAGTTCCGATTTTACTTTGCTGTGGCGGTCGGTTAGTTTCCGCGTTTTATGTTTTTGGTTTATATTTTCTTAATTCATACATTTTTTCTAAACAGAAATGACTTTCAATGATATCTCCCGAAATCACTCCGGTTATCTTCTTCCACCTCGTCTCTTAAAATCGTCGTCGATTTTCTTTTTCCAGTCGGCAGTCAGCGGTGCGCCGCACGCCCTAACGCTCGTGATAGCTTCGCTGATAACCTCATAATTGAGAGCCGTTCCGAACTCATCACAATGGTAGTTTGCAGCCATTGCTTCTTCAATTCCAAATTTTTTGGCTTCTTTCGCAGCGTCAATGTTAGCGCCCAGGAAGATAAACTCCCAGCCGTAGCGCCCCTTTTGACGCTCGATCATGCTGCGGACCTTGTCGTAGGTATAACGTTGACTGGCATTCTCCATACCGTCGGTAGTGATGATAAACAGGGTCTTTTCCGGCACATCTTCCTTGCGTGCATATTTATGGATATTGCCGATATGGTGAATAGCGCTACCCACAGCGTCAAGAAGAGCTGTGCAGCCACGGACAAAATATTCCTTTTCGGTAATGTTCGGTACATCAGCAATTCCAACACGGTCATGAATAACCTCGATCTTATTGTCAAACAGCACAGTAGATACTACGGCATCACCCGGTTCTTTTCGCTGTTTTTCCAGCATCGAATTGAAGCCTCCGATCGTATCCTTTTCCAATCCGGACATCGAACCGCTGCGGTCTAAGATAAATACAAGTTCGGTCATTTTGAATTCCTCCTGTTTTTTTATTGTGTCTTTATTATACAAAAAACAGGAGCAAAAAAGGTCGCTTCGCAGGCGACATTTTTTATGCGCCGATAAGCGGTTGGTCAAAAGCAAACAGAACTTCATTCAATTCAAAAACATTGTAGTTTCTGTTTACAAGAAAGCACTCCACAATTACATCAAATTTGTTGCTATGGGACAGTGCAAAACCTGCCCTGCCTATGAAATCCTTTGTTTCCTCAATATCCAGTTCCAAAGCAAAAGCAAAAGCCAGCGCCGTTGTTTTGGAGGGCTTATAATCTATATTATTTCGTATCTTAGAAAACAGCTTTCTATCCACATTGGCTTTTTTGTAAATTTCGGAGTCTTTCTTTCCTGTGCGGTCGATAAGTTTAAGAAGAGTTTCGGAAAAGCCTGCGTCAAGATTTTTCAGCAGCTTCCCCCAATCTTCAGAGCCGGTCGGAACTCCTGCGCCGACATACATATCGGCGTGTTCCTCCATTGCCTGCGAAAAACTCGCATCTCTGAAGATACGGTTGTTCCTCGTCGACATATCGCTTTCGCGTATTGCAGCAAAACGCATACCGAACATACTTCCGGAGCCGTACTCGTCAATCGTTTTACTGCGGATATAATTATCATCAATATAGCTGCTGACAGACTTAAACAGTTTTTCCGACAGTACAAAGGCTTCCTTGCCAAACACGACCAAGTAGATCTGCATCTCATTTTCCATAAGGAAAGTACTGATTTCTCTGACTGCGATTTGCAGTGCAAGTGGCTTCGGGAATCCATAATTGCCTGTGGCTATCAGGGGAAACGCAATAGACTCACACTTATGCTTTTTTGCAAGCTCCAACGAATTCCGATAGCACGAAGACAGAATCTGTTCTTCGTGGTGGTTTCCGTCCTCCCAAATCGGACCGACCGTATGGATAACATACTTAGCGTACAATTCAAAGCCCTGCGTGATAACAGCGTCACCAAAGCCAATGCAGCCGATTTTCTGACGCGCCGCAAGCAGCTTATGTCCGGCTTTTTTATGTATTGCACTATCAACGCCGGAACCAATAATAGGATTGGGATTTGCTGTGTTTACAACTGCGTCCACTTGCATATTTACAATATCGTTTCGTACTATTTCAAAAGGCATATATGTCCTCCTATTTACTAACGCATGGTGGTAATGACTGCTGACGAATTCTGTGTATTGTTCTTTTCATTTCAGGTATAATAAAATCCCCATATCTGAAGCAGTAATTTGCATTATATCACACCCCAGATCTCTTGCTTCATTTACAACTCTTGAAAGTAATTCTTTAGCGCTAACCTTCCTTCGATATGCTTTATCTGTAAACATACCGGATAAAAGTCCTATTTTACCGCTTGGAAAGCCGAAATAAGGAGGCTTTTCAACAATTGACATTCTACTTGTTCCAATAATTATTTCTTTATCCAAAGCAATACACGAAATGAATGTGCAGTCTACATATGGTGCTTATAGTAGCCTTTTTAATGCAAGCTTAAGGTAAATATCTTCTTTTGCACCTTATTAACGCAGCTGACTGATCCTCATTTCGATAAACACATCAAGTTTTTTTCAGTAAGTTTTTTTCAGTAATTTTCTATAAGAAACTTCCATAAATACCACCGCTAAAATCCAATTTATTACATTATATCATAGAAAAAAGCACTGTTCAAGGAAAAAATAATTATATCAGCCTTGTGCCAATGTGCTTAGTAATAGTCATTTCTGATGACAATAATGCAGCAGACCTTATGAACTACACGGATTTAATCAGTGGCTGCTTAACATACAAATAAAACTCCCGAAATGATTTCTGTCATTCACGGGAGTTTATTTTCGTAAATTATGCAATCTCTGAACCGAGTGCTTTCAGCTTTTCAACATCATCATCTGTCGGCGCGTCATTTGCGATATAACCCTCGCCGCCAACAATTTCCGCACCTGCCGCTTTAGTACGTTCTGCCCATGCTCTCATCCACTCGCCGTCGCCCCAGCCGTAAGAACCGAAAAGCACGACCTTTTTACCGTTAAGATCTCCTTCGATCGACGTAAAGAACGGTTCAAACTCCGTTTCCTCTAAAACCTCGTCGCCCATTGCCGGACAACCGAGCGCAACTGCCTCAAGCTCCCCGACACTTCCGTTAAAATCAGAAACGGATACGGCATCCACGCCTGCACCCTCTGCAACTGCTTTAGCCATAGCCTCAGTGTTGCCTGTTCCGCTCCAATAAATTACTGCTGTTTTCATAATACTTTTTCCTCCTTGAATTGCGCCATGGCACAGTCCAGGCTGCAGCCACAGCTGATTTTATTACACAGATAATCTCTGCATTCAACATATCTTTTAAATGTTCTTTTAGCCTTCTCAGGCTCACTGTAAACCTTATAAAAACCACAGAATATATAATTCTCACCGTGGTTTTCAATAAACCCCTTGACATCATTTATAGGATACCCAAGGAAAACACCTATCTCATGCGGAAAACTGCCGCATGAGATTCTGCTTTCCAGCAAAGCAAGCTTTTCATCAATCGTCGCACACTCTGCATATCCGTACTCCGACAAAAATTCTGCCGTTTTCTGTTCGGAAAGCCACATAGAAAGCAGCTGCTCATGATATACAAAAGCCAGCACTCTCTTGCTGCACCTGCAAAGAAAACGTATTTTAGCTCCACATAGTTGTTTTTTTGCCGAAAAATAATTCTCCAGCTCACACAAACGGTAGTTATCCTGATTGACGGCGAACAGATTCGCACATTTTACACCGAGCAGCGTTGGTGCAGAGTGAAATGCTAGCATTTGATCAAACTTTATTTTATCATTTTCTGACATGCCATCTTCCCAGCCTTTCAATCATATCATATTATATTTTATCCGTTTGATACGAATTTATCATTTTTCATAATAATTATTCATATACCAAGAAAAGTCAAATAAACAACAATGCGATAAGATTACCGTCGCATGGAGTAAATAGTTATATATAGTTAGATTTAACTAACGTATTTAATTATACACGACTAACTCAATTTTGTCAACAATAAATTTTTATATTTATAATCCACTATACACAACTTAAGAACCGACAGGATAGTGACCAAAATACAGTATTAAAAATTGTATAAAATACCACTTGACAAATCAAATATACCCCAA
>CACYDO010000139.1 GCA_902773165.1 uncultured Ruminococcus sp.
CCGAAGGGGCGTGGGGGCGACCGGAAAGCCCCCACAAAAGGTTTTGGAAAATTTAATGGGAAAACGTTAATGTCGTTGACTATAATTGAATATTAGTATCACATCTTATCTGAACGCAACTATAACATACTGATAGTCACTGCTGTTGAGATTGTCAACAATGACGCCCTGAGGCCTTTGCAGCATAGTAAACGATGTTCCGTTAAGCTCACAGCCTCTTGTGCTGCCTGCTCCTGCTGCTGCAATACCAAGATTGTTAATCATTATGTTTCCGTCCTTTTCCGCAGCAGCCTCGCCGATAGTAAAGCAGATCACCATTTTGGGCGCGAAATCGAACGTAATGTGCCTGTACTCCTCATCAGTTCCCTGTATTACCTGCACGACGTAAGGGTCGCTCACTCTTGCCTTTTCAGGGTCGGAAAGGTGGAGATACGGGTCTGCTGTATGATGCCAGAGAGCCGTATCTATCAGGATATTATCTCTTACAAAATCACTGCGCGTCGGCTGATCTGTTCCTATCCAGTTGTTTAGCATATAGTGCTCTGTTCTGTTCGTTGAAGCCATATATATATTACCTCCTTGTTTTACGGGTAAGCTCTGCCAGGTTCGAAGCGGTCCGCTTCGTCCCATGTCATTTGAAAATCGTCCCATTCGTCCCATGAATATCCCTTTGCGTCATACATATCGAAGATAAAGGCACGGAATTCGATGTTGAACGACAGGTGACACGGCAAAAAAGACTCCGCCCTTTCGCGGATATACTTCTGCTCCTCGGGCATATATTCACGCCCGTGCGGAATGATGAGCAGATGAAAGAACTGCGGATCTTCAATTATTTCGCAGTTGAAATCAAGCAGATCAAAAAACTTTCTCACGCCGCTCGGAGTAAAATCGCTCTCCTTCATATTTATAAGTCCTAGAACGTTGGAACGCCTTTTTTCCAGCGTAAGATCGGTGCGCTCCTTTCCTACCATAAGCTCATACGTCGAAAGACCGATATTTTCCGCTTCGGTCACAAAGCACTCGCGTATAGCTTCGGTGATCTCTTCGGATATCTCTTCAAGAACAACGCAGTAGCACAAAAGCTCGTCGTAAACGATCTCTCCCAGTCCCAAAGAGTAGCAGCCGAGCGGTCTGAGTGCTTCGGTCATGTTATGTAAGCTGTTCATTATTCACCTCAGATCTATCTTCGCACAATATTCACAACGCCGCATTTTGCAACGCAATTGCCCGAGATATTGATATCGTACATAGCTTCTCTTACGAAAGAGTAGTTTTTCACTCCCTCAACATGAGCCACGACCTCGCCGATGTCTGAAAGATAGACTGACTCTCCTCCTCCGAGCATACGGAAATAGCTTCGTATCGCGTTTTCGCAGGCAAGCTTGACTTCAAGGAATTCGTAGCCCGTTTTTGTTTCCATGAGCATATGAACAGGACACGTCACCGTTCTGAGCGCCTTTACATCAACGTCAACGTTGATCTCTCTCGCCTGCTGAAGCTTCTCTTTAACTTCTGCGATCAGAGAACTCGGCGCTGTTCCGTCCTCACGGGCAATATAAACGTCAACCGTGCCGTCACCCCTGCCCCGAGGTATTACGCCGACCTTTGCAACGCCCTCTACGGAAAGCGCCTGAGATATATAATAAGCTTTGTTAGTTCCGTTTGGAATATTGATGTAGCTGTCTATAATGCGCGCACGCAGCTGCTCGTCGCTTTCGGGGTCAGTTCCGTCCTCTGTTGCGTAATCATTCTGAACCCTGACGACCTCCGCAATAGGCGTAACGAGGACGTTTATTCTCTGCTGCATTACGTTTCCGGCTGCGCCCGGTTCAAGAGCGCTGATCGGCGCGTTTGCAGAAAGATGTCCTGCGGTTATGACCGCAGAGTCTGTCGTTTCAAATTTTATCGGTGTATCTCCGGAAGCGGCGCAGACCGTTCCGGCAGGTATCTCGATGTCGTAATTCACCTCACGGGCAATATAAAAATCAACGTCGCCCGTCGCCTTTACGCCGCTTTTGCGCTCCAGTCCGCGCTGAGCTGCGTGCAGATCAAGATATTCGCCCTGCGCCGTATCGGGGAACATCTGCGCTTTGAGCCAGTTAAGCTCCGCGCTGAGCGAATGTACCTCCGCGGCAAGCACTTTAAGTCTTATGCCGATATCGGAAGCCTTATCCGCTTCCGTTCCCGTAAGCTCCGTATACCGCGCCTGCATTTGCGCAAGAATTTCATCATAGCTGCGCATTTATTTTCACCTCTGCTTCCTTCACCTCATCGCCCGATACGATCGACGCGATAAGCCTGATCTTGTTTCCTTCCCTCTCTGTTCTCACGCCCTCCACCGTCATGCTTGTCTGATCTGCAAGCGCTTCTCTGCACAGCATGACGATAAGATCGTTCGGCGTGCTTTCGTCTGCCGCCGGATCAAGCTCCGAACCGAGAGTTTCATCGTATATAAACGAGCCTTTTTTTATCGAAAGAACGATCGCAGCGCGCTGAGCCGCTTCGTCGATACCGTGTATCTGTATCGGATAGCCGTTTGCGTCTGTTTCAAGCTCGCCGTTCATCAACAATGTATCCATATCGCTTCTCCCTTACACCGACACGCCGTTTATCAGCACTCTGCCGTCGTTTTTCAGGATAATACTTGCTCCGCCCTTTGAGTAGAGCGCTATCTCGCCCGGCTCAAGATCACGGTCGGCGCCGTCCGTGCAGCCAAGCACGCACACAGAACGCCCGGACTGAACGGCAGCAGCCTTAACGCCCTTAGGCGGCACGCTCATAATTCCGTAGGGGTAAAACGCTTCGCCTGTGCCGCTGCCCTCAGCGCCGCCTAAACTGACCTTGTTTCCCTCAGCGCCAGTGACCTCGGCTGTAAAAGCCGGCGCGCTCTCGCCGTTTTCGGTAATAGCTCTCGATATCCACATAATTATTGCCCCCTTCTAAATACATTATTACATATATATCTCCTGCTCCACGCCGGGAATGCGCTCACGCTCAATTAGTTCTCCCGCCGCAGAGATCACGTTTACATCGGGGATATTCTCTGCAAGCGTCACCGTTGTTCTCTCGCCCGAGCCGTTTGCCGTGTATTTCGTTTTTATGACGTACATTTCCCGACCGTAAAACGAGCCGTATTCAACTGCTGCTGTCCTCCCCACGATATCACCGATAAAGCATGGGCAGACAAGCTCCACGGTTCTGGCTTTAAGCTTGCTTTTTGCGATCATTTCATCGGCGTCAAAAAGCGTTCCGGTGCGGCTGTCGGAAAGGCTCAGCCTTCTTTCGCGGATAATCCCCCTGTTTTGTGCGTCTGC
>CACYDO010000140.1 GCA_902773165.1 uncultured Ruminococcus sp.
AAGGGAAGTACCAGTCTTCAAACTTGGCAGGCAGGTCAATATAATTACAGGCACGCGGTAACACTTTTCAGAACCGCTGAAGAGATTTTGTATAACGAGGTTCAAGCCGGACATTATAACGTTAATAAACTCGGCATTATCAACTATACTACGGCTAACGGCGACCAGACATGGAGCGTCGAAAAGTATACCGATGCCTTTAATTCTATGTGGAACGGCTTCAAAACTGAAATGGCAAGATATGATTTTGACGGAGATAATAAAATCGATACCGTGGACTGTATCGGCGTGCTTCCCCTCTGGAATGTTTGTGCTATGAATCAATGGGACAACTTGAAGAAGGAGCCGTTGGCATTTTACAGTGAGAGCGGTTTGACTTTTAACGGAAAATTAATAAATTACTCCATGGCCGAGTTCGAGGACAACGGAGTAACTATGGCTTCAACAATCGGAAGAAATTGGACAAGTGATGCGGATATAAAAGCTTTTTTTGAAGCGAATCCCATATCAAGCTTTTACGGAACGCTTCATAACGGAACAACACATTCAAATCCCACAACAATGAAAGACGGTGTTTTCTCAGACGGTTCGCATTACGCGCAGTTGGGATACAATGTTCAGGGAATCGATACTGCCAGAAACCTATATAATTACTGGTACGGAAATAATGAAGTAACAGATATTACGCTTGTACAGGCGAACGGAGTAGATACTGTTCCGGAGAACATAGAACTGCAAAAAGGCGATACCTATATAATTGTTCCATTGATTGAAAAACCGACCGGAAAACTTGATTATGAGATCGAAGGCGACGCGGTTTCCTATGATAGTTGTATTGTAACGGCAAATGAAGTCGGCAACGCAAAGCTTACGATCAAGTCAAAAGACGGCAGCGTTTCTTCCACGGTCAACATTACTGTGACCGAGGCTGCGGCGCCTGAACCCAAGCTCAGCGAATATTATGTTTGGGATTTTGATAAAGTTAAGGATTCCGGGAATGGAAATATCGCGAATACGAGCGGTGTTGAGCTTGATAATGAGCTTTCGCTTGTGAGTACAAAGGTTTCCGGCGTTACTTCTGCAAGCCAGCTTATTTCAAACGGAACCCTCAATGCGGCAAACCAAACTACGCTTAAGATGTCAAAGGCAGTTACCATGAGCTCTGAAAATGACTGGATGGTTGAGCTTACAGCAAAGGGAGACGGAGTAACACCCATTCGGTCTTTCCTCAGCACGGGAGTTCAGATCGCGTCGTCGACATTTATATTTATAGATATTACCGGCGATTTGAGCATAGTTAAGAAAGGATCATATACTGACGACGGCGGAACTGCTCGAAGCGGATATATTTACTACAAGGTATCCAATACCTCTTACAATGAAAGCGTTCTTGCAAGCGGCGATTTTAATATTACTGAGTATCATACATATCAGTTGCGCTGCAACAATGGAACACTTAGCTTCTGGTTGGACGGAGAAAAGGTCGGTAATTTCGCTTTGTCAGAAACAACAGCATCAAGAGGAGGAAATACCGGATATACAAAGGGCAAGGGCACACCGTTTGAGTTCAAAAATTTAGCGATCAATTATGTAGGTTGCGGTAACAGCAGCAGTGCCACATCTCAGGCTATTACGGCAACAGTAAAGAGCTTGGCTCTTTATACCGGCAGCTGTAAACTGAATCTTTCTGTCGGTCTTGATGCGGTCAAGCCAATTGATCCGATATATCGCTTCCCGGGTGACAGTATTATTCT
This sequence comes from uncultured Ruminococcus sp., assembly GCA_902773165.1. Lineage (GTDB taxonomy): Bacteria > Bacillota > Clostridia > Oscillospirales > Acutalibacteraceae > RUG592. The sequence goes on from CACYDO010000140.1 coordinate 1,755, forward strand.
GCCGAAACCCGAAACGGGAGAATATTGTGCCAAATTCATCGGCTGGAATGACAAGATAGACGGAAGCGGAAATATGTACAATGCAGGTGATACCTTTGTAATTTCCGGGCTTGAAGAGGAGACTTTATACGGTTTTTGGGACGCGTCCGAAATCGGCGACGGAGTACATAATTTCGTTGACGGTGTGTGCACACACTGCGGCGCGATCGACGAAAGCTATGCAGCTTACTACGGCTGGGATTTCAGCTTCAATGCTCAGGCGACCAAAGGCGGAGCCAATACGATCACGCTTGCAACTAAGGACTATAAGGGTAATCCTGTAACCAATAACGGTACTATGTCTGTTATGAACGGCAGAATGGATGTCAATAACGCCGCGATGGAATTGTCAAAACCCATTTCGCTTAATACTTCAAAGAACTGGGCTGTTGATTATAAAATGAAGGCGAAGGTCGACGCTAACGGCAACGCGATCACTCCAAAGGTCTTGTTTGCGGAAAACAAGCTGATGTCAATTGGAACATCCGCGTATTTGACAAAAGACGGTGACATCATACTTATAAAAAAAGGAGTTGTCAACGGTAGAAATACATATTGGTATTATATGGTTTCAGATGCCGATTTTGAGTCTAATATGCCGGAAAACTTTGACATTTCCAAAGAGCATACCTATCGCTTGATGTGTACAAACGGCGTAATCAGCTTTTGGTTAGACGGTGCCAAGATCGGTGATCTTTCCATTACATGTGATGGTATGGATCACAGTTCATCCACTGTAAAGTATGAAGGCAGTTTCTTAAACTATGATTCTATCAATGCTAAATATATAGGTAACGGAAATACCGGAAATATTAAGACATTCGGCTTTTCTGGCGATGTTGATGAGATAAACTTTTATACAGACGGAGGATTTATTTCCTTTGATAACAGGCTTGAACAAGCAGAGGGAATTGCTCCGATCCAAGCGTATCCCGGAGAAAAAATCAAATTAAGCGCGCCGGATACCGGTGATTATTGCGCAAAGTTTATCGGTTGGGCCGACAGTCTGGATGATAATGCCAATGTCTATGAGGCCGGTTCACAATACACTGTTTCCGGCTCGGGCAATGTTACACTTTATGCTTTGTGGGAATTCCCCGAAAGCGGAAACGAGCATAGTTACGGCGAGGGAGTAGTGACGCCTCCGACTTGTCAGGAACAAGGCTGCACAACAAGAATATGCGAATTTTGCGGTCACGTGTTAAAAAACAATTATGTTCCGAAGATCGACCATGATTTCAGCGCTTGTGTAGTTGATAATAAATATCTTAAGGAAAGTTCAAATTACGATCACGCGGATATTTACTATAAATCTTGC
>CACYDO010000141.1 GCA_902773165.1 uncultured Ruminococcus sp.
AAGCTTTAGCATCATAGGGCGGTGAAGCTGCATTAAGTAACACCTTCTTGTCGATGTCACCTGCTGACCCTCTCGTAGTGTCTCCACTACTTTGCGGCAGCAGCCCATATCCCTATGGTAGCCTTACCTACCGATGAATATATCCACGTGTACTAGTTTAAACCCATTCGCAGATTTTGTCAATATGCAGCGCGACAAAACCGTAAATAATTACTAAATTTTAATCTTTTCATTATTATAAGCTTTTTTCTGGTGGAAAGGCAGCAGTAGAAAATTTGATTAAAAAATTGTACAATTTGTACAGTAAAAATAATTGCCGGTTTTTTTAAAAATAAACGCAGCAAAATTAAGGTTCAAAAAACCGCATTAAAAGCCGCTTTTTTCATTTAATTACAGCATTTGACCAAAAATGATCTTTAACATGTTTATTTTTTGCAAAAATTTACAGTTTTTTCTCGTCAAATTTTTCTTACATATGTAAATAAAATTTTAAAAAGCGTATTTACTTTTATGTGAATATTGTGGTATAATACTATAGAACTCTTTTGGAGTTCCTTTTGATTGATAATTATTAATGCGGAGGTTAAATAAATGAATAAACTTTCTTCCAGCCAGATATTTAGAAAAACACTAAAGTATGTGTTGCTGCGGATGATGATCCCACTTGTTTCCGCTATCGTTTCAGTAGTAGCTATGAAAGTGATAACCGGTATCGTTGCAGGCGAAGAAGGTAATACAATGGGTTGGATATCAATTCTGATCTGGCTTGTTATTACCGGAGCTGTTTATTTCCTGCTGAACTTTATGATCGGATACAGATTCCATGCAGGTCATATGGCGATCATTACAGACGCGGTATCTGTAAGTATGCTGCCCGACGATATGGGTGCTCTTGCAAAAGAAAGCACAGAGTATCGTTTCCCGTCCGGCAACGAATACCTTTCCTACAGAAATGCAGTAAAAGGTTCTATACAGCAGCTTCAGTACGAGCTTAATACATTTGCGGAAAATAAAATGCGTGTTCCTGTTTTAGGTCAGCTGATACGCTTTTGTCAATTCATAATTGGTCACGAGCTTAGCTTTACTTACGATCTTGTTCTTTGCTATACATTCTGGCGTGACGGTAAAACACTCTACACGAGTGCTGCTGACGGTGTTGCTGTTTACTGGGATTCGTGGAAAAGAATGATGAACAATATCTGGTTCCTTGTTATCGAGATGGCTATCGGCATGGCAGTCGGATTCCTGTTTGTTTTCGTTCTTGCAGCAGCTTCGCTCTCCCCTGCTTCCGGTATTGGCGCAGGCGCTCTGGCAGGTATTGTAACAGGATATTTTGTATGCAAGGCAGCAAAGGTAATTATTGATACAAACCTTACTATCAAAACACTTGACGCTTACTTCGAAGAAGGTCAGTACGCAGATTACAACTCTGAAGAATACGAAGAAATGTGCAGATACTCAAAGAAGTATTCCAAGCTTTATCACAAAGCACTTGACGAAGCATTTGCTCCCGCAACTGAAGACAGCTACGGATACGATTATAACAATTATAACGAAGATGATTATGATTATTCCGCAGACTTCGGAAACTGGGGCGCTGAGTGGCAGTAAATCTTTAACTTAGATTTTTTCTCATGTTTCTCCTTTCATAAAAAGCAGTCCCGGTCTTTTGGTCGGGACTGCTTCTTATTGTGTATTTTCAGCTGAATATTTTCCCTGCCTGATATCACGGCGTTCAAACTCTTTATTCATAGCGTTCAATACTGCCTTTTTATTTGCGCTCCACTGCGGTTCGATAAGCAGTCTTTTAGCGCCGTCGCCGGTCAATCTGTGGATAACGGTCTTTTCGGGAAGCACCTCTATACAGCGGCACACGATGTCTATATATTCGTCCTGAGAAAGAGTTGAAAATTTCCCTTTGGCATACTCCAGCGCAAGATCTGTATTTTTCAATACATGCAGCAGCTGAAGCTTTATTCCGTCGGCAGTTTGTCCGACGTATTGTACTGTTTTCAGCATATCGTCAACCGTTTCACCGGGAAGTCCGAGAATGACATGCGCTGTCGTATTGATACCCGATTCCCGCAGTCTGCGCACTGATTCATCATAAACGGGTAAGGAATATCCGCGGCGAATATACTTTGCTGTGTGTTCACAGACCGTCTGCAAGCCCAGCTCCACCCAGACAGGCTTTATTGTGTTTAAACGTGCAAGGAGTTCAAGCACCTCCCCGGGTAGACAATCGGGTCTTGTTCCAACAGAAACAGCGCAAATATCTTCATGCAATATCGCCGCATACAAAAGCTGCTCCAGCCTGTCAGCAGGCATATAAGTCGTTGTAAATGATTGAAAATACGCAATGTATTTTCCGCTGCCGCTTTTAGCGCTTACACGCTTTTTCGCTTCGGCTATCTGTTCACTTACAGAGAGCTTTTCATCGGGGCAGAATTCGCCCGAACCGCCCTCGCTGCAAAAGATACAGCCGCGCGTTCCCAGTTTTCCGTCACGATTCGGGCAGGTATATCCGCCGTTGAGTGCAAGCTTATAGACCTTGCAGCCGAATGTTTCACGAAGATATTGATTTAGCGAATAATAATGTCCGTTAGTATACTCCATCATCAGGTCACCATCGGTAGTCATAATTTTTGTCAAAAAAATTATAGCACACTACTTGACTAATATCAAGAATTATGATATAATTAGCCTTGTCGTTCAGACAATTATACGGAAGCGTATCGAAGTGGTCATAACGGGCCTGACTCGAAATCAGGTAGCCTTCACGGGCTCGTGGGTTCGAATCCCACCGCT
>CACYDO010000142.1 GCA_902773165.1 uncultured Ruminococcus sp.
ATATCAGCGCATATCTTCTGAAGTTCTGAAATTCCATCTTTGACTTAAGAAATAATCTGTATTTCTTGTCGAGAGCACCGTACGAGTACTCAAAAAAGCTAATATCCAATGGCCACGGAAGGCGTTCATCCTTTGCTGAACAGATATCATTATCGCTCAAGCAGCAAAAATGATACACCTGTCCTCGTTTGTCCGCCTTACCGCTTAGCAGTACATCGCCGTCAATCTGTTCGAAATTTCTAACTATCCAATTTGCACTTGTATCGACAAAGTCATCCTGACTCAGATAATAAGACAAAGTTTGCTTAAGGCAAACATAAGTACCAGTATCAGGAAGATCGATCCTGTCGATGCGCTGAGCAAGGCGCGATATGACCTCTTTTACCTCATCATCGAGATCATCCATATGCTCGGTTCGCTTAACAATAAAATCATGTATTTTTCTGTAAAAGCGATTAAAGTTATCTCCCTCTTCGTCAAAATCCTCAAAAAAATACTTAATTATATCATTCAGTTCCTCTAACGCTTTTATGAGGTCTTTCAATTCGTCCTTAGGCATATTCAAATAACCTATTCTTCTGAAATCGGAACTGCTTTTACCAACATACTTTCTCAGCCTTCTCAAGCTTTCTATTATCCCGTTTAGCTTGGTTTCTTTAACTATATACGGTTCCACACAGTTAAACGACGAAAGCAGCAGACCGTTGCGTTTTTCTGATATAATTCCTGCGCTAAGGCATTCCTTTATTCTCGCGGTATCGTCTACAACTACGCATTTTGATTGATTATCCCACATTTCAAGCGCCGATACAAAGAAATGTCCTATGGGATAATCCAGAAAATGCCGCTCTCCGAACTGTTCGGGGTAATACGCCCGCAAAACATCATTCACTTTCCCTGAAGCAGAATACATCTGTTCTGGCATAAACTTCAGCGTTGATCCCAATTCTCGGCTTTTTTCCTGATGATTTCTCGCTTCTTCGTAAAGCATCGCACAGTATCCCGCAAACTCCGTAAGATTATCGAATTCCACAACTTCGATCCCACTGAGGATATCCGAAGCATCCTTATATTCTCCGTTCGATAGCGTTCCCACGCTATCGGCAAGAACATTGCACGGATAGCTTTGCACCATAAGCGAAACAGGTCTGAACTTATTACGGTTACTGATATTTATCGGCACTTCAAAAAGCGAATATATATCAAGCCATGTTTTGTATACTGACGAATACTGCTCCTGATAGTTAAAAAGCAGGATCACATTTTTATATTTACACATATCCTCGATGGCACACAGCATGGCAGGAGTAAACTGATGTACTCCATGTATTACCACCGTACTTGTATCAAGTCTTTCAAGATCGTTTTTCAGCGCATTTCTGATCGCGTTGTCGATCTGCTCTTCTTCAAGTGCCCTGACAAAACGGAAATAGGATTTTTCCTTTGCGCAAATTATATGATATATATCCAACAAATACTTTTGATCGATATTCATCAAAGATGTATCAAATTGATCGGGAGACATATCAAGTTCCTTAAACAATCTGATACATGACGCAAGATTCTTGGCATTGTATTCCAACGAACGCTTTATACTCGTTTGATCGCCGCCGTCTATCTGCATCAAATAGATCGCATTATCCACCTCCATCATCTGCTTCATGCGAGTGTTGCGATCTTCCCAGTTGTTATACAATTCATTTAAGAAGCGCCAAAAAGTTACCATATTCCTGCGTAGTTCGGGATACGCAGATGAGAATCCGTTCACCATGGTTTGCGATACACATAACTGAGGACACTCTTTTAAGACACTCCAAAACTCTTCTCTTTTCAACTCGTAAGGATTGGAGTATGTATATATTTTTAAACTCATTTTTTACATCCTCTCCAAAAACGACTTCCAAGAAGGATATTCAACATCAAGGTTGTTAAACCAAATAAAATTATTTATTGCGCGAGTCATCGCAACATAAAGCACACGCGATTCCTCCATCACGGTTTCTTTCGTTTCTCTTTCCACTGCGTAATACTCGTTAGGATAAACAGCGTCATCGCTTTCTCCTGTAAAGCAATATCCTATCTGTCCATTGTCGTATGTAACATCGATACTGTTTTCCATCCCTTTCAAAAAACTCTTATCGGTAAACGGCATGATGACCGTCCCGTATTCAAGCCCCTTTGATTTGTGAACAGTCAGACACACTACTTTGGCGCCGTTGCTTTCGGCCGTTACCGTTCTGCCCTTGTTATCGTCCTTGGCGATCATCATTACATGCAGCCACTGATCCACTCCGTCGAGAGTTAAATAACTGCGTCGGTTGTCGTTCGACATCATTTCAAACAACAGCTCAAAATTCACTCTATAAAACTCCTGTGCAGCTTCTTCACTCGAAAATCGCTTCCACGGAGCGGTTTTCTCATACACAAGCCGTATCATCTTAAGAATAGGCTCCTTTTGAAAACACCCTATAAGTTCTTCCCATGTCCTTTCCATGGTTTCAATAAAGAAAGAGTTCAAGCATTCGATAAGCAACTCTCTCTTTTCGCTCTGAGATAATCCGTAAATCGCAGACAGCTTAAAATCGGTATTGATATAATTGCTGTGAATCAGATCATATAGATGAGGTATGCTGTATGGATTTAAAAGCGCCGAGGTCAGTTTGCAAAGATCTATCGTAGACTGTATACGAAACAACTCGCCCCCGAGTTCATTATCTACCGTGATATGTCTCTTGTTGGCTTCTCTGATAACATTGCGTATCTGCGTGTTCGTTCTGACAAGTATCGCTATCGTTCTTTCGGCAGGGCTAAGCTTCTCGGTTTCCAAACGTTCCGAAACGACGTTTCTTTGTTCTTCAACCACCTTGAAAAGCTCATCGTAAAACACATCGGATTGTTTCTTATCCGAGGCATGATAATCATATTTAACAACAAGCTTTTCATCCGGGTAGATATCATTGGTCTTTACACCAACGATCCTGTCTTGTGTTTTGTCATAGGGAAGCATCTCGGACTCCCCCATATACTCAAAGACATTTTCAAAGCGAGACAGCAAACGGCTGTCACTTCTGTAATTCTTTCTCAGAGAAAAACTCAGCCATTCGTGGTCTTCACAGCCCATCTTTCGGAATGCGTCCATTGTGGCACCACGAAAGCGATAAATGCTCTGTTTAAGATCACCCACAACGAAAAATCTGAACGGAACTTTGCTTTGCATTTTGAGAAATGCCGCTATCTGAGCATCGTCCGTATCCTGGAATTCATCAATAAACAGATACTTGTAGTGAAAAAGATTCGCATTAAAAGCAGAAGCTGAAACCGCCTTGTCGAGATATATCATATATTCCGACAGAGTCAATGAATTATCCTCCATCAGTTTTCGGGCATATTCTTTCTCCGTCTCAATTATGACCTGCGAAATAATGTCATTTATATAAGGCATCGCATCAATGGGTCTGCCAAACGCTTCCATAGAAGCACTTTTTATATCACAGCCCTTTGAATACAGCTTATTGGAAAACTCCAATAAACATCTTCTAAGATCATCGATCTTTAACGGAAGATTATCAAAAAACAAGGGCTTATTCTCACGGTTGTATTTACCAAGGAATTCGGCAAATAAGCGGTCGAATATTTTCTGCTTTTCGTAGCTTCCTGAAATGGTACTAAAATTCGTTCCGACTCCAAGAACAACAGAAGTCTTCTTTATTACATCTTTTGCAAAGCTGTGAATGGTCGATATCCTTATTTTCTCAATATTTGAGACCATTTCAAGATATTTCGTATTTCTTGTCAGAACAAAGTAATTCAAATAATGCTGCTTAAGCCGTGATTTCATATTTGCAGCAGCGTCTTGTGTAAAGGTCAGCATCGCGATCTCTTCACATGGTTCTAATACGCCGGAGGAGGAAGCAAGGCTGCACAAAAACGCTACGCGAGAAACCATAGAGTATGTTTTTCCCGTGCCTGCACCCGCCCTGACTTGAATATCGTGTGAGGGATCGGCATGTTCGACTTCATATTGATCAAAGTTAAAATCTGTCGTTTCTGCAAGACGGCAAAGGATCGCTCTCTGAAGCTCGTCACATTTACCATCGGTCACGATAAAACTATTCTCGGCAAGCTTTTGTGGAACATAATACGCTTCAAACCCAAATGCCGCCACCCTGTCACCTTTTCGGACGATATCCGATATATTATCGAGCTCACCATAACCCAGATTGGTGCCCTCCGGCACTATAGAACGATTTTTAAAAGTATCGGATAGAAATCCTGCGATCAAATCAACATCCTGATAACAGCTGAAAAAGATCGTTTGTTTAATACCGTTTTCATAATCTCGAAATATGTCTGCATATTCAGACATCGTAATATGATCGGGAAAGTAATAAAGTTTGGAATATGGAGAAAAGGGTTCTACCGGTGGTTCAATCGAATAATCTGGCTCAAAAAAGAGCCTGCATTTATGGTAGACTTCACCTGTCAAAGGATCTCTTTTTCCCGTGTTGTTGGTTTCCGATATTGCATAACACAGCTTACTGGCAAAATTTACATTGGATTCTATGTCCTCTCGAAAAAGGGTGTATTCCTTCTCGGATACAACACTCAACTCTGCTTCGTCAAATTCTTCTTCCGACAAAAATGGATAACACACCATACTCGCAACGGTCGGATTTATATGTAATGATTTTTCTATTTTATTGACCAGATTAAAGCGGTATCTGTTAGCTTGCTTTTTTGGTGATGTGGACTTTCTCCCGTCAGCAAGAATTATCTCATCAGAGTTTTTCACTGATACTATATGCGATCTGGTCCAACCCTTGACCTCGATAATGACCAATCCGAGATCTTCTATCAAAAGACAAAAATCGAACTCCTGACCGTTGATCTCTCTATTATAATAACAAATAACCTCTTTCGGTAGATTTTTCTCAATGCAGTCCCACACCTTGATCTCACCCATGTATTCTGACGGTCTGCTATTCTTCATTTGTGCCATGATGATCTCTCCGATTTATTTTATTTTGTTAATAGACGTATCAAACAGTCAATGTTCGATTTTGTTGTGTACTTATTAAGCGAAACTCTTATTATTTTGCTCACATTTTCTTTTTGTCCGATCGCTGCTATCACATGAGAAGGTTCACCCGCACTGCACGCCGAACCTGTGGATATTGCGACTTCTGAACTAACACGTTTAATAAATCTCTCGTTATTAAAATTCCTTCTTTTCACAAGTAAACTGATTATTCCTTTTACTCTTGACCGTGGGTCTATAAGCGGTAAAACATCGTGTATTTGACTAAGTCCTGCGATAAGATATTCATCAAGCTCACATATCAGCTTTTCGTTTTTCTCCATATCCCTCGTGGCTATTTCAGCAGCTTTTCCAAAACCCACTATGTTATGAACAGCCAATGTACCTCCTCTAATGCCGAACTCCTGCTCTCCTCCGTGCAATAGTGACGTAATCGGCGGAAGACCGTATTTATCCGATCTGATATACGCACAGCCTACTCCTTTCGGACCATAAAGCTTGTGCGCAGAAGCAGAAAGGAAATCGCAGTCTATGGTATCTACATTTACATCAAGCTTACCTAACGCCTGAGTTGCATCAACATGAAGAGCCACGCCTTTTTCTCTGCACAAAACAGATATCGGTGCAATATCTGTAACAGCACCAGTCTCGTTATTAACAAGCATAAATGAAGCCATGGCAGTATTATCGTTAATCGCATTTTTCACCGTATCCTGCTCTACTGCCCCGTTTTCGCTAACACCAAGGAAGTCGGCGCTGAATCCGCGGTCAATGCGTTTGTTTGCCGCAAACAAGGCAATGGTTGCGTCATGATTTGAATAGATCTCTCCGTTCAAAAAGCGGCATGTATTCAACGTTGCTTTATGGTCAGCCTTTGATGTTATGATATGAGTTCTTCCGCTGCCGTAATATCGGCTATAGTCCATAAACCCTTTTATAATAAAATTCGTACTCTCGGTTGCTCCCGAAGTAAATACAATTTCCTCGCTTTTTGCACCTATCAATCGTGAAACCTTTTCGCGTGCGTCTTCAACAGCTTTTTTCGCGTTGACAGCGG
>CACYDO010000143.1 GCA_902773165.1 uncultured Ruminococcus sp.
CAGGCAGGCTGTCGCCTGTCAAGGGTGATGACGCAGCATTGCGGAAATTAGACCGAAAAGATTTAAAGTGTTTTATTGAATTTTAGTATACCATTCTTCATCTGCCAGATTTCCGTAAGTCCATCGAAAATCACGCAGAAGTTTATTCCACACCTCTGTAATAAAGTCCTCTCGTCAGCTTTCCGTCAAGCTTCTTTCCGCTCTTATATGCGTTCAGAATATCTGCGCATTCGCTTTTACTCTCATACGTAAATTGCAGCGAAATAAAATCGACTGACGAAAAATCATTCAGTTTATCGGATATTACAAGCGGATCTGTATTCAAAAGCTCCGTTGCTATGCCATCACACATTAACGTAAATTCATTTGATCTTCTGTCCGTGATAACGCTTCTGCCGCCGCATTTTTCGCAGCCTGCGCCGTTTTTGTTCGGACAATTGCGCATTATCATAAGCGGAAGATGTCCGTAACCGACAACGCCGCGCTTTATGCCGCCGCCCATCGCGCTTATTTGCTTTGCCGTCAGCTCAATGGAAAGCTCCGTATCGGCAAGACCCATTTTCTCTATAAAATCAAGCGACTGCGTGTTGAATATATTCAACGAATATCCGCCGTGAACGGTAAGACCCGATCTGACCGCAAGCGCGGCTGTGCCTATATTTCCGCAAAGCACATCGGAAACACCGATTTCGGAAAGCTCCCGAAGCTTACGTGAGATCTCATTTTCCCTTCCGAATATGACGCGCGGCACCTTTATACCTATATTAAATCCCTCCGAGATCAGCCTTTTTACAGATCCCATATCCGAGGAAACGGGAACATAAACGATCTCACAGGACTTGAATTCACCGGGGATATAGCAGTGCGAAAAGCTTGCACGAAATGTCTGTGCGCCGCTTCCGGTGTATTTTTCGACCTTCGGAACGACTACGGAAATACGCTTGCGCTGCGGCGGCGCACTTAGCTTCACTGTCAGCTCTTCAACAGCCCGACGCCGCAGAGAATTCATTTCGGAAGCAGACAGAGTAAGCCCCTCCTCCGCTTCCATTTTTACGCTTTGCACATAAAACGCCGTACCGCCTGTTTTGCTCAGCTGCTTTTCTGCTCTTTGAGCTGTCAGCGGAACGCTTATTGCCTTTTCCGGCTCCGCCCCTGTTATTTTTACGGAGTATTCCCCGGAAGCTGCCGTAAGCTCGGACGGACTGCCGCTTTTTAAAACAAGAGAAAAGCTTACGGGGTTACTCTGTATCTCGTCCTTATACTGCGTGCGTATTTCAGACAGCAGGCGGTTCGTTGCCGCGGTAACGTCCTCTTTTGAGCGAGTTCCGAACATATCCTTTCCGCGTTTTGCAAGGTAATATCCGTCTGTAAATCCGCTTCTTGAAAAAACCGATCTCAGTCTTTCGGTCTGTTCGGCGTCCGGACTTCCATTTTCTAAAGCAGTCCGGCAAGCGGAAACGGCGGCTGAAACGTATTCGGGGCGCTTCATTCTGCCCTCTATTTTCGCGCTTGTAACGCCGAGTGACGCAAGATCATCGAGCTGCTGTATTATAGAATTATCCTTCAGGCTCAGATCATGCCCCGTACCGCCCTTTACGGAAAACGGCAAACGGCATGGCTGAGCGCACCTGCCCCTGTTTCCGCTGCGTCCGCCGAGCATAGCCGACATATAGCACTGCCCCGAAACACACATGCACAGCGCGCCGTGAACGAAAACCTCCGTATCTACAGGGCAGCTGCTCACGACCTCGGCAATCTCTTTTCTGCTCATTTCTCTTGCAAGAACTACGCGGTCAAATCCTGCATTATAAAGGAAACGCGCTCCTTGAGGCGTATGAACGGTCATCTGCGTAGAAGCATGAAGCTCAGCTTCGGGACAAGCCTTTTTTATCAGCATTGCAAGCCCCAGGTCCTGAACGATAAACGCGTCTGCGCCTGCAAGATATGCTTTTACAGCTTCTTCCAGCGCCGCCGAGATCTCTGAATCGGATACAAGCGTATTTATCGCCGCATGAAGCTTTACTCCGTGAAGACGGCAGTAAGCAAGCGCATTCGCAAGCTCCTCTTCGGAGAAATTATCCGCAAAGGCGCGTGCGCTGAATTTTTGCAGTCCGACATAAACGGCGTCTGCGCCCGAGCGAACCGCTGCCGTGACCGTCTCCCGCGAACCGCAGGGCGCAAGTATTTCTATTTTATTGTTGTTCATACGGCAGCTCCTTTATATATCCTAAGGCAACACCGCACAAATACCGCCTGACGGCTTAGCACCAAATCTGCTTGCATATTTCCCGTCATAATGCACAGAAATCCCTTGACATACGACAGTATGCCTGCGGAATTTCTGTACACTCTGACGAAAATCTGACTGCACATCTTTGGCACTATATCTGTGCGGTATTGCCTAAAAAATAATATTAGACCGAAGCGCAAAACTCCCGTTTTGCACCTCGGTCGGATCAGAACAATACTCAGTCATCTTCAAAAGATTTTTCTTCGAAAAAGCTCATAATATCTGCTGCTGCGTCGGCGCTTTCAGAGTCATCGTCCTCGCTGAAAAAGCCCTTTACCGGCGCCGGTTCCGGCTTATTTCCTTTTTTTTTGCCCTTGGAGCCGGTTTTTTTGCGTGCAAAGCCGGCTTCCTTCTCAAAAGAAGCTTTAACGGGCTTTTCTGCTTTCTCGGTTCTCTCATCAGCTTCCGTCTTAACAAGCTCTGGCGCAGGCATTAAAGGCGCGGCATATACAGGCTCCTGCTCCCGTTCTTTGACAGAAGAAAGGCGCTCGCGCAGCTTTTCGTTTTCGGCTTTGAGAAGCTCGTTTTCCTTCTTTGCCTCTTCAAGCTGACTGCGCGTAAAGCTCGAATCCTTTAGATAATCCTTTATCTGACCTCTCATCGCTGTACCGTCGCCGATTGATTTCATATAACGGTCGCAGTAATCCATAGCTACGAACAGCGCTACCTCGGTCATATTTCGCGTAGGCATATTGTCAGAAAGCGTCTTTATGTTGCGCTCTACCCTCTGCGCTACGCTGTCAATGTAAGATTTATCATCGTCCGAAGTGAGCGTCAGGTTATAATTCAAAATTCGTATAGTGTGCTTTGCCACAATGTTCACATCCCTTTTGTTGATTTTTGTTGAATTTTGTATACTTTCCTTATTATTATACATCAACACAGCAAGAATTACAAGTTGTAAAATGATCTTATGACAAAACTGTATTAAATTCCCCATATTCCGATCACGATCGCCATAAGCGCAGAAGGATCTTCGGTCAAACGTAAATGCGGTGAGCTTTCTGACACAATGACACGGATTCCGCATTGAGAAGCTCAGCAAATACAAGCGGCGGCAGCATAAATCCATTCCCCGGTAAAATTTTTATTTTTAAGTATAGACTTAATCGGCATGTTGTGATAATATAGAATGGCGGCGTTTATTTTTCGGATATGCTCATATCGCGCAGCTGATCTGACAAAAATAACGTATAGGAAGAATTGTGTTTAATGAAGCACCGCTTCCGTGATACAGCCATAAAAATACCCACCGTTATAAAGAATCATAATCATGAGATAAGGAGTGTATCGGTTGTGCTGGAATTACAGGACATATATTTCAACGTAAAAGCAGACGATGCAAAAAAAGAGATAATAAACGGTATCAGTCTTACGATACCCGACGATAAGCTTGTTGTTATTACCGGGCCGAACGGCGGCGGCAAGAGCACGCTTGCAAGGCTCATCGCAGGCATTGAAAAGCCCACATCGGGCAGAATAATACTTCACGGCGAGGACATCACAGAAATGTCGATAACCGACCGTGCAAAAAAGGGCATCGGCTTTGCCTTTCAGCAGCCCGTAAAATTCAAGGGCATTCAGGTTTTTGACCTTATCCGCCTTGCTTCCGGCAAGAGAATATCGGTGTCGGAAGCCTGTACCTATCTTTCGGCGGTAGGACTTTGCGCAAGAGATTACATCAACCGCGAGGTCAACGGCAGTCTGTCGGGCGGCGAGCTTAAAAGGATCGAGATCGCGACCGTTCTTGCCAAAGGCTCGGTGCTCTCGGTATTTGACGAACCGGAAGCAGGCATAGATCTGTGGAGCTTCCAGAATCTCATTGAGGTTTTTGAGAGCATGAGAAAGAACATCAAGGGCAGCTCGATACTCATTATCTCTCATCAGGAGAGAATTCTGAATATCGCCGACGAGATCATTGTTTTAAAGGACGGCAAGCTCACGGCTCAGGGCAGCAAGGAAGAGATGATGCCGCAGCTCACAGGTACGTCGTCGGCTGTAAGAGAGTGCTCGATGCTCAGCGGCGCAAAGGAGGTCAGATAAGATGATCCAGATAGACGAGATACAGAAAAGGCTGCTCAAAGAGGTAGCAGACCTTCATCAGGTGCCGGAGGGCGCTTACAACATACGTTCAAACGGCAAGGCTATCGGCAGAGCTTCTACTGCAAATATCGACATAATCCCGAAGGAAAACGGCAGCGGCATAGATATCCGCATCAAGCCGGGTACGAAGAACGAAAGCGTTCATATCCCCGTTGTAATGTCGCAGAGCGGTCTTAAAGAGCTTGTTTACAACGATTTTTACATTGGCGAGGGCGCGGACGTTGTGATCGTTGCAGGCTGCGGCATCGACAACTGCGGTCCGGAGGATTCCGAACACGACGGAATTCACCGCTTCTACGTAGGCCGCGGCGCGAACGTGAAGTACGTTGAGAAGCACTACGGCTCGGGTCACGGCACGGGCAAGCGCATTTTAAACCCCGGCACAGAGGTTTATATGGAGGAAGACAGCTCCATGGAGATGGAGATGGTTCAGATAAAGGGCGTTGACGACACCAACCGCACCACAAAGGCGGAGCTTGCAAATGGCGCAAGGCTCGTTGTGCGCGAAAGGCTCATGACGCACGGCGAACAGACGGCAATAAGCACCTATCTTGTAGACCTCAACGGCGACGGCTCCAGCGCCGACGTAGTTTCACGTTCCGTTGCAAGAGATACGTCATACCAGAAGTTTGACGCAAAGCTTGTGGGCAACGCGGCATGTTCGGGTCACACGGAGTGCGACTCCATCATAATGGACAAGGGCAGGATACTTGCCGTTCCCGGGCTTGAAGCGAACTCCGTAGACGCGGCGCTCGTTCATGAAGCTGCCATCGGAAAGATCGCCGGCGATCAGATAATCAAGCTCATGACCCTCGGTCTTACCGAAGCGGAAGCCGAGGAGCAGATAATCAACGGATTTTTAAAATAACCGCCGCTGCGCGGATACAATTAAAGACCGGGCTGTCGCTTTTTCGCGGCAGCCCGGTTTGTGTTGTTCCGGTATGTTTTTTATACTACTCTATCACGATGATGTCCTTCAAAATATAGTGGAAGGTAGGCGCAGAGCCATTTTCACATTCGCGGTATTCGGTGCTCAGCGTGAGCGTATCGTTGGGGTCGTCGGGCGAAACTCCGGTGTAGTCGCCGTAGAATACGTGAACGCTTCCGTTTTCAAAGCCTGTTATCGTCCGGTTAAGCACCTCGTCGCTTTCTTCGGCTGCGATAACGTGGTTAGGCTCCATCATCTTCACCCAGCCGCGGTCAAATCCGGCGCTTACGTCCTGCCCGTGCGTGCTGCCGACAACGACATCTTCAATGGACTTATCCTTAAAAACAGCGCTGACTGCCGCGCAGATGTAGGGCGACCAGTCGGAACGCATTCCGATAAGCGACGTATTCGGAGCTGCGCTGAGCATATCCATATTGCAGCCCACATGAAATACGGGGTGTGACAGATCTGCCTTTTCGCATGCTTCGGCAGGCGCGGCGGTGTCGGTGTTTTGCGAGATTATAACGCAGCCCTCGTTTATCAGCCCTTCGGAAGACTTCAACGCTTCACGGTAGCCCGAGATGCTGCTCGTATACTTCACACGCATTCTGGCACTCGGACACTGAGAACGCGCGCCGAGCAGAAATGCCGTATACGCCGAAATAGTTTCCGCGTCCGACTGTTCGCCGATGTAGCCTATCCATGCGCCGTCGTCTGAGATCTTTCCGTCGGAAATAAGCTTCTGCATTTTAAGCCCGGCAACACACCCTGCGGCGTACCAGCCCTCGTGTATTTTGCTTGCAAACGTGTGGTAATTGTTAAAAACAGGTAATTCATTTGCGTTTGTGCCGCCAATCTGGCAGAATTCAACGTCGGGATTTTTCTGAGCCGTCTGCTTCATCACTTCGCCGTATTCCCGTCCGTTTGAAAAAATAATATCGCAGCCGCTGCTTACGAGCAAATCCAAAGCCTCTGCGGCGTGGTCGGGAGGTACGTTTTTATCATACGTAACCGTAACGCGGCTGCCGAATTCGGCGGTGAGATCGTCCTCTATGCGCATAAGATTTTCGCTGTAGGGCGTACTTTCGTCGCCTATGCAAAGCATACCTACCTTTACGTGATCACGCTCATGCACAACTCCGATCCCCTGGAAATGAAGCAGATAAAAGATCAGTATAGTGAGCAGCGCGGTAATAAACGCCGCAGGTATTTTATTCTTCTCATTTACCATTCTTTTCGTCACCCGCGCTTTCATCGTTTTTGTTCTCGTCCTTGTAGAGCGACTCGATGTCTATCTCACCGTCGTCTATAAGCTTGAGGAAAATATCGAGCAGATCCGGGTCGAACTGCGTTCCGCGCCCCTTGTGAAGCTCGTTCATAACGTAGCTGAAATCCTGCTTCTGCCTGTAAACACGGTTTGCGGTCATGGCGTCGAAGGCGTCGGCTATCGCAATTATTCTTCCGTACAGAGGAATGCTCGTACCGGAAAGCCCGTCGGGATAACCTCGTCCGTCAAATCTCTCGTGATGGTAGCGCGCACCGTCCACAGCATGCTCTATCAGCGTAAAGTCCTTCAATATCTCGGCGCCGCGCGTAACGTGCGTCTTCATTATCGCATATTCCTCGTCGGTCAGGCGCGCAGGCTTGTTAAGTATCGCGTCGGGTATGCCGATCTTACCGATATCGTGCAGCAGCGCCGATTTGCGGAGATTTTCAAGCTCGTCGCTGTCAAAGCCGTATTTTTCGGCGATCTTCACGGAGTACTCCGAAACGCGCTGCGAGTGCTGGCTGGTGCGGACGTCCTTTGCGTCCACTGTTTTCGCTATCGCGAGAATTGTTTCGTTGCCCATCTGAACCTGCTGCAGCGCAAGAGAAAGCTTCGTCTGCTGCAGCTCCATCGTGCGCTGTATCTGCGTTCTTGTAACGAACCATGTAAGCCAGCCGATGAAGATGCCGCCCACGCATACCATGTATAAAATAAACCAGCTGTTCTCGTATATAGCTCTTTCTTTAACGAAGGAGTACGCGTTTTCTTCAAGCGTTTTGCCGGTCTCGGGGTCGAGCACTGCAAGGCGGAACACATAGTCTCCGGAGGGCAGATTTGTATATATGATATGGGAAAGCTCGTTTTGCGGCACAGTTTTCCATTCCGCGTCAACGCCGTCCAGACGATAGGAGATATTCGGGTTGTCTAACATGTAGTTTATGATCTCCGGCACAAGCTCAATGGTGTTTACGTCCTTGTCGATGTGCAGCGTTACACCGCGCCTTGCCGGAACAGACTGCCCGTCAAGCAGCATCTTAGAAACGGTCATGCGGTAAAAGCGGCGCGTCGATCTGTATGAATCCATATTAACAGTAAAAACGCCGCGGTCGGTAGAAAGATATATATTCTTGTCATCGTCCACCGCGTTCCACGCGTTTGCCGTCAGAGAGCTGCGCAGACCGGAGCGTGAGTTGAGAAGAACGTACTTAATGCATTTGTCGGCTACTGCGCTGCTTCTGTTCACAACGTACACACCGGCGCTTCCGAGCACAAACATATCTCCGTCGTCATCGAGAACTATATCGAAGTTATTAGAGTACGGAAACGATGAAAGCTCACGGATACTGTCGCCTTTCATATAGCAAAGTCCGTTGCCTGTCGCGATAAACAGGCAGTCTTCTTCGACGTCCTTCACCATTCTGAGAATAACGCCCGAGCTAAGACCGTCTTTGCGCGTATACTCGCCCGTTACCTTGCCGTCCTTTATCACCGTTATGCCGTTGCCGTCTGTTCCGGCAAAGAGTCTGCCGTCGGGAAGCTCCAGAAGCGTAAGCACCTTAGCCGCGCCCAGCTCTTCGCCGTAGAGCATTGAGCGCTGAAGCTTTTCATCTTTAATGAAGTAAAGCCCATTATCGCCGCTTACGGCTATCGTTCCGTCGGACATCTGCATGCAAACGCGAACTCGCGCGCCGATATCAAGATCGTCTGAGTCGTATGAGATTATCTCGCCTGTTTTTTTGAGCTCTGTAAGTCCTTTTCCGTAGCTGCATATCCAGAGATTACCCTCGCGGTCGCGCTCTATACACCTGACCCGGGCTTCGGCAAGGTAGTCCGTCAGCTCATTTTTTATCTGCGATTTCTTCACAGAGTCAAGAATGATAAGACCGTTGTCCGTGCCGATGTAGATAAAATCGTCCTTTAGTGCCGTAGTGTTGACAACGCTGGCTTCAACTCCGTAGTCGCCGAATATATCGGCAATAGGCGACGGCGACAGCTGCATAAGCCCCATTCTCGACGAAGCCACCCAGACGTTGCCCTGGTAGTCTATCGTCATTCTTTCAAGAGAGTAACTGAAGCCCTCAGTTTCAATATGAAAGAACTTGTTGTCGCTTCCGATAATTCCGATTCCGTTATCGGCAACAACCCAGAGGCTGTCGCTGCCTTGTATGTAAATGCTGTTTATACCCGAAAGCGCTTCACACTCTGTGAGCCTTTCTTTTTTTGCGCTGTTTTCACCTATGGAATATACAAACACCTGTCCGTTAGCGGTTCCGGCATAAAGAGTTCCGTCCTCGGAGAAGGTGCAGCATGTATAAAGCACGTCTTTTTCGGTGATCTCGTAAACAGTCTTTCCTTCACGCAGAATATACAGTCTGCCGGCGGCTGTAACTGCCGCTGTGCTGCCTTTGCTGTCGGAATCGGCGCTTTTCATATACTGAAGCTCTTCTATCTCCGATATGATCGAAATACCGTTTTCCAGGCGTGCGAAAACGGCGCTTTCCGAAGTACCGATGTAATAGTCTCCGTCCGAATTCTGCGTAATGCAGCGAACCGAATCTGAGGGCAGCCCCTGAGACGTACCGAGCATATCAGATATTTTTTCATTTATAGCTACAACGACACCGTCGTCGTTTGTACCTATCCAGAGTCTTCCCTCGTCGTCCACAAACAGGCAGTTTACATTTTTTACCGCCTTATACTCGCTCATAAAGCGAAACGCCGAGCCGTTATATCGGTAAAGTCCGGAGTAGCTTCCCACCCAGAGAATGCCGTCGTTCGTCTGAACAACGTCGTTTGCGTGACCGCAGGGCAGACCGTTATCGGCGTTGTAGACAGTTCTGATGTAGGAGCTTTTGCTTACGTCGTCATTATCCTTATTTTCGATCTGAGCCGTGTCCGGAGTTCCGGCAGCGTCGGTATTCTGAGCCGCCGCCTCAAACGCGTTCCATGACGCACCTGTCACGATCGCGACCGCAAGCAAAGCAGCGGCGGCCGTCGTTTTTGCCGAATTCCCGGAAGGCTTCTTTTCATTTTCAAGCTTTGACCGTATTCGTCTTCCCAGCTTTATCAGCAGGAACATTCCGACGACTGTTATAAGCTTATCTGCAAAGTCAATGTAAAGCTGACCTATCAACGAAGCCAGAACAAGCGGAAGACCTTTTTCGATGAGGTACTCCCTCACGCCGTCGCCCCATTTATTGCCGGTAGCGCCGTTGTACACGAGCATATTGAGCGTTGACGAGATCACCATTGACACAATGGTGACAAGTCCTGCCACCGACATAGCGTGAAACAGCGTATCAAAATATTTCTTTCTCGCGACGATACCTATGCTCAGACCTATCAGAATGCTTGTAATACCGTACACAAACGAGCTTTCGTGCCAGAAGGAAAGTATAACGTTTCCCGAACAGCCGACTATCGCGCCGCACATCGGGCCAAGCGAATAGGCGGCAAACACCGTGCCGAACGAATCCAGCCATGCGGGCAGTGAATAATACCTCGCGATAACTCCCCCCACAACGTTAACCAGAATGCTGAAAAATACCACGCACGACGTGGTAAGCCACTCCCTGCGTAAATTACCCTTCCCGGACATATATCATCACTCATTTCTTTTGGGTATGATTTTTCAATCAAAAAGCGCCATGATGCTATCGGTCTCATTTTACCACATTTCCACAAAGAATACAATACTGTGGGGATAAATAGTCGGCAAGCGCCGACAGGCAGTTTCGATTTTACTTTGCTGTGGTGGTCAGTTAGTCTCCGCGTTTTGAATTGCCCACTAAAATTATACACTAACTAGGGGTACGACGATCTTCTTCACACGAAAGATCTGAATACTCCTGCTCTCACAGAGTTATGGGAAGCGGAATAAATAATTGCAGCGATTATTTTCAATATATATTGACAAAATTAATTTATAGGTTTAAGATAAAATCAGAAATATTACCCAAACAAAAAGGAGGTTTACACATGCTTAAGGATTTTGAAAAGAGGAAACGCGAGGATAAGGAGGCATTGCAGCAGGAAACGAAGCAGCTCCGCGAAAAGCTTCTCGGTCAGCAGCAGCTTCTTCGCGACGCAAAGCTGCCTGTTATCGTGCTGATCGAGGGCTGGGCAGCGGCAGGCAAGGGCAGCCTTATCAAGGAGCTGATAAGTGAGATCGACCCACGCTTTTACAACGTAGTTTCCCCGATCGTAACGCCCGAATCGGAGGAGCGCTACCCGTTTTTGTATCAGTACAGCAAAGCGATACCGGAGAACGGCAAGATCGCCTTTTTTGATTCCGGCTGGATGGAGAACGCCGTTCGCAAATTCCTGCGCCACGAGATCACAAAGAGTGAATACCGCCGCAGAGTCCGCCAGGTAAACGAGTTTGAACGTCAGCTTCGCAGCAGCGGATACCTTTTGCTGAAAATTTTCCTGCACATTGACAAAACAGAGCAATTCGACAGGCTCAGGGAGCTTACCGAGAATCCGCAGACGGAGTGGCGCG
>CACYDO010000144.1 GCA_902773165.1 uncultured Ruminococcus sp.
TGGAAAATAGGCGCGTTCGGCTACGGTATTGCGCTCGGTATCTTTGTTCTGAGCGCAGTTTTGTTCGCGATCTTTGCCCGTTCCTATTTCGGCAAGGGCAAAAGCAAGGCGTTAAAAGGGCTTTCCGAGGTATTGACCGCAGTTCTGTGTGCTATTCTTGAAGCCTCGTATCTTTACTGCGAGCTGCCTAACACACTTGCAGCACCGTTTAAGTTCGACACGGGCGGCAACGGGATTCTTTCTACCGAGTATCTTTTCAGGCTCGGCGGATATCTGCTTGCGCTTATAATCTGCTTTGTTACTGCTGCCGCTGTTTATAATATATGCATTGTTTCCGCGAAGAAGGGCTTTACAAAGCTTGTCTGCTTTATTTTCTATGCGGTCAATATCATCATGGCGGTGTACCATTTTGCAAGGCTGATGCTTGTGCTTACTCCGCGAAAGATCGTCAACAGTCCTGCGCTGTTTAACTTTGCGGCTGCAAGCAACAATAAGTCGCACTATTATACATACGCTATGTTTATTATCGTCCTTGCAGCGGCGGTATTTATGTGGATAAAAAGCTGCACGATGAAGGAGCCGTACAAAACGAACGCAGAGCACAGAAAGCAGCGCGCTGTATGGCGAACCGGCAGAAGATGGACTTCTGCGGCGGTTGTTTGCTTTGTGATGTGCATTCTTTGCTCTACTCTTTTTGTAAAGCTCAATACTGTAGTTATCAGAGAAGCGCCCGTAGAAGACCCCGTTATCGAGAACGGAACAACTATGCGCGTTCCGTTTGAGCTTGTTGAAGACGGACATCTTCATCGCTTCGGCTATAAAACGGAAGACGGCAATCTCGTTCGCTTCATCGTTGTTTTGAAGCAGGAGAATACAAATAATTACGGTATCGGTCTTGACGCGTGCGAAATATGCGGAGAAGCCGGTTATTACGAGAATAAAGATAATCAGATCGTCTGCAAAAAATGCAACGTCGTTATGAATAAGACTACGATCGGCATGAAGGGCGGCTGCAACCCGATCATTATCGACTATGATATCGACGAAAACGGGATCACTGTTCCGATAGAAGAAATGGTCAAAAATCAGGACAGATTCAAAAACTGATCGGGAGGAGTGGAATAATGTTTTTCAGAATGGTACGCGGTACCTTTAAAAGACAGTGGAAAAAAATGGTAATGATCGCGCTTACCGTAGCGCTCGGAGCTTCGATCGCAACGGCGATGCTCAATGTCATGCTTGACGTCGGCGACAAGATCAATGAGGAGCTGAAAACTTACGGCTCAAATATTACCGTTGTTCCTCAGTCGAACGCCGTTATCAGCAAGCTTTACGATGTTGAAGACGGCGAAGCCCGGGACGAATACATCAGCCAGGAAAAAACAGGCGAGCTGCTCACGATATTCTGGGCGAATAATATTACTGATTTTGCGCCTGTCAACGAAGCAGATGTACAGCTTGACGGACAATCCGTGAAGCTTATAGGAACATGGTTCAACCATCATCTTGCATTCGAGAAAAAGGCAACTGTCTATCAGCGCGACACAGGAATTGTGAATCTGCGCAGCTGGTGGGATATCGAAGATGGAGAATGGCTCGACGAGCAGAAAAATTCCGCTTCCGATCTTGCAATGGCGGGCGCGTCGCTTGCAAAGGAGAAGAATATAAGCGCAGGCGATGTGATAAGCGTAAAGGCTGATAATGCGGAGAAAAAACTGACTGTTGTCGGCGTTTTTGATTCCGGCGATGAAGACGACAGCTGTATTTATACAACGCTTGCCGCCGAACAGGAGCTTATGGGAGAAACAGACCGCATTGAGAAAATAGAGGTCAGCGCGATTACATCTCCCGATGACGAGCTTGCGGTAAAGGCTGCGCGAAATCCTTCTTTGCTTTCGGGCGACGAATACGACCTTTGGTATTGTACGGCTTACGTAAGCTCGATATGCTTTCAGATCCAGGAGGCTATTCCCGAGGCTTCTGCCTCCGCAGTTCGTCAGATAGCTGATTCGGAGGGTAAAATCCTTGAAAAAACAGAGCTGCTCATGACGCTGATAACATTTTTGAGCCTTATCGGAGCAACTCTCGGTATTTCAAATCTCGTAACATCGGGAGTAATGGAACGGTCAAGCGAGCTTGCGCTGCTCAAAGCAGTCGGCGCGACTAACAGTCAGATAACGCTGCTCGTGCTTACGGAGATCACCCTGACATCTCTTGCGGGCGCGGCGGCAGGATATTTTCTGGGCTATGCCTTTGCACAGATAATCGGTCAGTCTGTTTTTTCTTCGCCGATCGAAATGAGCGCGATGGCAGCGTTCCTTGTAGTTGTTCTGATAATTGCGGTTACGCTTGTCGGAAGTATACCGGCTGTCAGAATTCTGCTGAGGCTTCGTCCCTCGGAAGTGCTTCACGGCGGACACTGATTGTTTAGAGAGGTAACCATATGAATAGAAAGCATAAAATGTTCGTCAGAATGGTCATGGCGTCGCTTGTCAGAAGGCGTTCGCGAATGTTCGTCGCACTGTTGGCGATAGTTGTGGGAGCAACGATACTTTCGGGGCTTGAAATGATATATTACGACGTTCCGCGCCAGATGAGCGCACAGTTCAGAAGCTACGGCGCAAACGTTATTTTCACTCCCTCGGGCGACGGCTTTATTGAAGAAAGCGAGCTTGAAAAAGGGATATCCGAATTCCCGTCAGCCGAGTTGGAAGGCTTCACTTCGTATCGCTACGAAAATACAAAAATACATAATATGCCTGCAACAATGGCAGGCATCACGTTCGATTCCGTACTGAAAACCAGCCCCTATTGGCATATAAACGGAGAGCTTCCGAGTGAAAGCGGCGAAGCGCTTGTCGGAGCAAAGGCGGCGGAAAACCTCGGATTAAAGCTGGGAGATACAGTTCCTGCGGTAAATTCCTTTGAAATAACCGAAGAAACTGATACGTCCGATATCCCTTCCTACGAGATCTACACCGACCCGGAAACGGGAGAAATGCTTTGCGACCATGAGCTTTCGCTTACTGTTTCGGGAATCCTCGAAACAGGCGGCTCGGAGGAGGAATATATTTACGTGTCGCCTGAAGATATTTCAGCGCTTACGCTTACGGATAGGGGCAGCGACATCGTGGAGGTCAGCGTGGCTTCCATGAAGGACGAGCTTTCAGCCGCAGTCGATAAGATAAACGAAAAGAATATCGGCATTTCCGCAAAGCTCGTAAAGCGCGTAACGGCTTCCGAGAGCACAGTTCTTACGAAGCTTCAGTCGCTTGTGTTTATCGTTACGGCTGTTGTACTTGTGCTGACGATGATCTGCGTTGCCACCACAATGACCGCGGTCATCACGGAGCGCCGCAAGGAGATAGGTCTGCGAAAGGCTCTCGGCGCGCTTAATTCCAGTATTATCGCCGAGTTTATGAGCGAGGGGCTTGTTCTGGGAGGATTCGGAGGAATTCTCGGTTCGGTTCTCGGTTATTATTTCGCTCAGTTTGTGAGCATGAATGTTTTCAGCAGCTCTATCACGTTCAGACCGCTGCTTATACCGATAACGATAGCGGCGTCTGTTCTTGTGACGGGTGCTGCGTGCGTCATTCCGATAAAAAGCGCTGTGGACGTTGATCCTGCGCTCGTACTCAAAGGCGAATAAAGGAGCAAAAACAAATGAGCAGATTACTTGAAATAAAAAATATATCAAAGATCTACGGTGAGCTTCACGCGCTTGACAACGTCAGCCTGAATGTTGACAAGGGCGAGTGGATAGCGATAATGGGACCTTCCGGTTCGGGAAAAAGCACGATGATGAATATAATAGGCTGCATGGATAAGCCGACGACAGGTCAGGTTATCTTTGACGGTCAGGATATTTCTAAAGAAAGCCGCCGCAAGCTTACCGAGTTTCACCGCGACAAGATAGGGCTGGTTTTCCAGCAGTTTCATCTGATAAACTACCTGAACGCGGTCGAAAACGTCATGGTCGCGCAGTATTACCACAGCATGCCCGACGAGAAGGAGGCGCTTGCGGCTCTGGAACGTGTTGGCCTGAAGGAAAGAGCGAAGCACCTTCCGAGTCAGCTTTCGGGCGGCGAACAGCAGCGCGTGTGCATTGCCCGTGCGCTTATCAATTCGCCCGAGCTTATTCTTGCCGACGAGCCTACAGGAAATCTCGACGAAGCGAACGAAAATATTGTACTTGATATTTTCCGTCAGCTTCATAAGGAGGGAACAAGCCTTGTTGTCGTAACTCACGACCCCGAGGTCGGCGAGGTAGCGCAGAGGATAGTTCGCCTGGATCACGGTAAGATCGTATCGGACAAGAAAAACGATAATTTCAGCGAATAACA
>CACYDO010000145.1 GCA_902773165.1 uncultured Ruminococcus sp.
ATTCAGGATCTTTGGGAAGGTATTGAAATAAGGAAATTAACGGAAGGTGAAGCATATGATTAATACACAGCCTGTCAATAACGGAGCTTATATAAATATTATGGAAGGTGATAATATGATCAATACGTCTAAGGTTAATCAGTCCGATATCGCTGCAGCTGAGATAAACAATGCAACGGTCAATAAAACAAACGAGGAAATGATCCATAAGATCATGAGCAGAACAGGTGCAACTAAGGAGCAGGCATGCGAGGCGCTTGCAAAAAACAACAACGATCTGCTTGACGCTATCATTTACGCAGAGCGTAACTACGGCGCTGCTTCGGGCAGACGCACACAGCAGACCGCTGCGCAGCCGCAGCAGGTTCAACAGCAGCAGGCGCAGCAGACCACCGCACAGCCGCAGCAGAATCAACAGCAGCAGGCGCAGCAAACCTCTGCGCAGTATTACAGCGCAAACACAGGCGCTCAGCCCGACCCTGCTCAGTACGCGTTCAACGAACAGAAAGCTGAAACTTATAAGTCCATCGACATTGAAGGATATTTAAAGAAGGCATACGACCTGCTTTTCAAGAATTCTCTTGTTATCTCCTACAAAGGAACAAGACAGGGCGCGATCCCCCTTATCATATGCCTGCTTGCGCTGATCGTAAGCTTCAGCACAGTTCTTATCGCAGCATTCGTTTCGATGTTCTTCGGAGTAAGCTTCCGTTTGAGCGGAGAAAAGCTGGGCAATTCAAAGATAAACCTTCTTTTTGACGCATTATTCGGAATGGCGAACACATTAAAGACTTCGTTCAATAATGCGGCAACAACGCAGGACAACCGATAAAAATACCAAACGGCAGCGCACTTGCACTGCCGTTTTTTTTTTGCGTTTTTGTCTTAAGATTCTGCTTCTGTTCTTTCTTCTGTTTCTTCGAAAAGAGAAACGTTCAGATTTCCCTTTTCAGTCCTTATCTTAAATGGGTAAGCGCCGTCTCCGCTGATGTAGGAGTTCATGCCATTGTCGATATACGACGTAAGCTTTCCATTTTTTGAAGAAAAATCAAGGCTGTAGCCGATCTCATTTCTGACAGAAAGATCGACGTTTCCGCCTGTCGAAGTAATTTCGGTATTATTTGAGTATGTATTTGAGCATACGATATTTCCGTTTTTACCGTTGACTGTAAGCTTATCGACAGTGATATTTTTAAGTACCACCTCGCCGTTTGTATTGATATTTATTTCCTTCAGGCTTTCGGCTTTTTCGCGCGGAACTCGTATTTCGATCTTCTTATATGCGTCGTCGATCACCATTTCTTCATCTGCTGTAAACGTAACAGAAAAGCTCTCGTCCTCCCACTTATAAGAAAGGCGCTCGTCCTCCATAAGCTGACGTGTAGACGCTTCTTCGACGAAATAGTCATCACCGTTATAGGCGATTATTTCAACTCTGCCGCCCTGCCAATCAATATTGAGCGTATCTACGACATTCGGAGGATAATACTCCCCCATCGCATAATAAACCGACATATCGGTAGGGTCTATATCTTTAAGCGCGTCGCTCATTACAGGCTCTTCCTCGGGCAGCATCAGCCTGATTCCGCCCATTAAGGCTACGAGAGAAAGAAAGATGACCGTAAAAACCGACAAACAAATATTTCTAAGCTTCATATCAGGCGATGATCGTACCGTCTACAACGCCGGAAATACCTGCTGCATTAGACTCATCGGTATCAATATGCATAGCAGTTGCGAAATCGCCTCTTACCCTACATACTACGTCGCCGAAAACGAGCTTTCTGCCTGTACCCGGGTCTACCTCAACGCTGACGATCTGCTTATCTTTAAGACCGAATTTCTCTGCGTCCTCGGGAGTAAGGTGAATGTGGCGCTTTGCTGCGATAACGCCGCAGTCGATCTCAAGCTCGCCCTTAGGACCTACAAGCTTGCAGCCGGGTGTACCTGCGATGTCGCCGCTTTCTCTGATAGGAGCTGCGATACCGATTTTTCTTGCGTCTGTAAGAGCGACCTCAACCTGATCTGCATTTCTGTACGGGCCGAGAATAGACATTGCAAGCTCGCCTCTGGGGCCTACAACAGTGATTTTCTCTGCACAGGCAAACTGTCCGGGCTGGGAAAGATCCTTTTTCTTTGTCAGCTCTGCGTCCTCACCGAAAAGCTTAACGAACGTATCTCTCGTAACGTGGATATGACGAGCAGATGTTTCAACCATAACCTTCATTTTTATCACCAATCCAATTAAAAATATTTATCTCCATTTTTCTTCGGAGATATCCATAAATATTGTACACCTTTTTTTCTGTTTTTGCAACCATATATTGTAAAAATGTCGGCAGGCGTCGGCAGGCGCCGACAGGCAGTTCCGATTATACTTTACCGTGACGGTCAGTTGGTCTCCGCGTTTTGGGTTGCCTACTAATATTTTACACTAACTGTAAAAATGTCGGCAGGGTATGCTCCCGGGCAGGCTGCTGCTATTTTAGATAATAATAATTGACAGCTTGTCCACCCAAGCCGAAAGTATATAATAGGTTATAGCTGATAAAGAAAAATTATTACAATAATATCCTTTTAGATTCAGTGTAAAATTATATACTACCCTGTTTTTATGAAAATCGTCATTTACTTTTTCGGGATTTGTGATACAATATTATAAGATAAATAATTAGGCAGCACCGCATAAATACCGCCTGACGGCGCAGCTTCAGCACTATATTTGTGCGGTATTGCCGTAAAGAGGAGAACGCTGCAAATGTATGACAACTGGGAAGAACTGAAAAACGAATGCATGAACTGCCATAAATGCGAGCTGGGCGCAACACGCACTAACTTAGTCTTCGGAGTCGGTGTTCCGGACGCCGAGGTGCTTTTCATCGGCGAAGGTCCGGGAGAACAGGAGGATCTTCAGGGAGAACCGTTCGTTGGAAGAGCAGGAAAGCTGCTTGACAAAATGCTAGACGTCGTTGATCTGGACAGACATAAAAATATTTACATAGCAAATATGGTCAAATGCCGTCCTCCCAAAAACAGAGATCCCAAGCCCGAGGAGCAGGAGCAATGCATAAACTGGCTGAGAAATCAGACAAAGTTGATACGCCCGAAGATCATTGTCTGCTTAGGAAGAATTTCCGCTGCAAAGATCATAAAGCCCGATATCAAGATAACAAGAGAACACGGCATATTCTTTGAGAGAAACGGAACTCTTCTTATGGCTACTCTGCACCCTGCCGCACTTCTGAGAAACCCCAATCAGAAGCCTGCCGCTATGGAGGATTACTTTAAGCTTCGCGATAAGATCAAGGAGATATGCACTCATACATATAATGACTGATAAAAAAACACCCAACCGCCGACAAAAAACGACTGCGGTTGGGTTTCTTTTTGTTAATTAGAATATTTCAAAACAGCGCCCCGACAGCAATAATAGCAGTCAGGGCAGAATTACCAATAAAAAATATATCAAAAGATAAAACAGAAAATGCTTCTGACATCAGATCGAACGACCGTAAGTCTTTATCAAGCCAATAAGGGAAGAAT
>CACYDO010000146.1 GCA_902773165.1 uncultured Ruminococcus sp.
CGGCGTGTCGCCGCTGACGGTTCCGATTTCACTTTACAATAACAGGCGGCGTGTCGCCGCTGACGGTTCCGATTTCACTTTACAATAGCAGAGAAGTGGTTTCCGCGTCTTAAAGTTTACGTATAATTTTATTTACATAGGTAAATAAATCATAAGAGTACACAGTACAAAGCTTTAAAAAAATTTATTTCTGCGTACATGATATAGAAAAAACAATGACTAAAAGAAGGATAAAAGAATGACGAAATATATTTTTGTAACAGGCGGAGTTGTTTCCGGTCTGGGAAAGGGTATTACGGCGGCTTCCTTGGGAAGACTGCTAAAAGCAAGAGGACTTAAAGTAGCAGCGCAGAAGCTTGACCCTTACATAAATGTCGATCCCGGTACAATGAGTCCGTATCAGCACGGAGAAGTTTTTGTAACGGAGGACGGCGCTGAAACAGACCTCGACCTCGGACATTACGAACGATTTATTGACGAAGACTTAAACAAGTATTCCAATCTGACCACAGGCAAGGTCTACTGGAATATTCTGAACAAAGAGCGCAAGGGGGAATTCCTCGGCGAAACGGTTCAGGTTATCCCCCACGTTACGAACGAGATCAAGCATTTCATTTACAATGTCGGAAAAACAAGCAGCGCCGATATTGTAATCACAGAGATCGGCGGCACTGCCGGAGATATTGAAAGTCAGCCGTTCATAGAAGCAATCCGTCAGGTCGGACTGGAGGTCGGCAGCGAAAACGTCTGTTACATTCACGTCGCTCTCGTTCCTTATTTAAAATGCTCGCAGGAGCATAAAACAAAGCCCGTTCAGCATTCCGTAAAGGAGCTTCAGGGCATGGGTATTAAGCCCGACATTATCGTTCTTCGCTGCGACGAACCGCTTGAAGACAACATTTTCAAAAAGATCTCGCTGTTCTGCAATGTTTCTGAGGACTGCGTTATCCAAAATATGAACGTTTCAATTTTGTATGAAGCCCCGATAATGCTTGAAAAATCAGGTTTCTCCGAGGTTGTCTGCAAAAAGCTCGGCATAAAAGCTTCTGGCGCAGATCTTTCCGATTGGACAAATATGCTTGAAAGCATTGAGAGCAGAAAAAAATCCGTCACCATCGGCATCGTAGGAAAATACGTTCAGCTGCACGACGCATATCTTTCCGTTGCAGAAGCGATACACCACGCAGGATTTGCCTGCGGCACTCATACCGAAATAGAGTGGATCGACAGCGAAACGATTACAGACGAAAACGCCGCCGAAAAGCTAGGAAATTGCAGCGGAATTATCGTTCCCGGCGGCTTTGGCAGCAGAGGTATTCCCGGAATGATATCCACCGCAAAATATGCGCGTGAAAATAACGTTCCGTATCTCGGTATCTGCCTGGGAATGCAGATCGCTGTAATAGAATTTGCACGCAGCGTCTGCGGATTTAATGACGCAAACTCAGGCGAATTTGACGAGCAGACTAAGCACAAGGTCATCGACTTTATGCCCGATCAGAGCAGCAGCGTCAACAAAGGCGGCACGCTCAGGCTGGGCGCATATCCGTGTATTGCAGCTGAAAACACTAAGCTTGCACAGTGCTACGGCGAAACAAAAATATACGAACGCCACCGCCACCGCTACGAATTCAACAACGAATACACCGAAATATTAACAAGCAAAGGACTAGTCATCGGCGGTACATCGCCCAATGGCAGTATTGTTGAAACGATAGAAATACCCTTAAATAATTTTTATGTCGGAGTGCAGTTCCACCCCGAATTCAAAAGCCGTCCGAATAAAGCGCATCCATTATTCAAGGGGCTGATAGAATCTGCGCTAAGGCAAAGTGAGGTAGATCATAATGAATGAGAATGAGTACAAAAATACGTTATACAGACCGGAATTTGAACATGACGCCTGCGGTATCGGCGCTGTTGTCAGCATTAAGGGCAAACAAAGCCACAAGGTAGTAAGCGACGCGCTTTCTATCGTAGAAAAGCTCCAGCACCGCGCAGGAATGGACGCCGCCGGGGAAACGGGCGACGGCGTTGGAATACTCGTTCAGATCTCGCACGAGTTCTTTTCAGGCGCAGCTGTGGATATTGACCTGCCCGGCGCAAGAGAATACGGTGTTGGTATGTTCTTCTTTCCGCAGGACGAACTGAAATGCAGTCAGGCTAAGAAAATGCTTGAAATAATCTGCGAAAAGGAAGGCGCAAAGCTTCTCGGCTGGAGAAACGTTCCGACCGACAGCAGCGTTATCGGCAGCAAGGCTCTTGCCTGTATGCCGCGCATTATGCAATGCTTTGTGAAGAAGCCAGAGGGCGTAAACAAAGGCATTGAATTCGACCGCAAGCTTTACGTTATCCGCAGAGAATTCGAGCAGTCGAACGACAATTCCTACGTCTGCTCCTTCTCGTCGAGAACGATCGTATATAAGGGCATGTTCCTTGTAGATCAGCTGAGAAAATTCTATCTCGATCTCCAGAGCGAGGATTACAAAAGTGCGCTTGCGCTCGTACATTCAAGATTCTCCACGAATACGAACCCTTCATGGGAGCGTGCCCACCCCAACCGCGTAATTCTCCACAACGGCGAGATAAACACCATCAGAGGAAACTTTGACAGAATGCTTGCCCGTGAGGAAACGATGACAAGCCCCGTTATGCAGGACGATTTTGACCGTGTTCTCCCTGTTATCAACGCGGCAGGCTCCGATTCCGCAATGCTTGACAATACGCTTGAATTTCTCATGATGAACGGCATGGAGCTGCCCAAGGCGGTAATGGTAACTATTCCCGAGCCGTATGCAAATGACAAGACTATAACACGCGAAAAGCGTGATTTCTATCACTATTATTCCACAATGATGGAGCCGTGGGACGGCCCTGCCGCAATACTCTTCACCGACGGCGACACAGTAGGCGCGGTGCTCGACAGAAACGGTCTGCGTCCTTCGAGATATTACATCACAAACGACGATATGCTCATTCTCTCCTCCGAGGTAGGCGTTCTGCCGATAGCCAACGAAAACATCGTAAGCAAAAGCCGTCTGCGCCCGGGTAAAATGCTGCTTGTAGACCTTGTTGCACAGAAGGTCATCTCCGACGAGGAATGCAAGCGCAGATACGCAACGGAAAAACCCTACGGCGAGTGGCTTGACGGAAATCTTGTTCAGCTTTCCGACCTTCCTATCCCCAACCACAAGGTTGAAAACCACACTCAGCAGCAGCGTGACAGACTTTACAAGACCTTCGGCTACACCTACGAGCAGATAAAGGATTCCATTCTCCCCATGGCGAAAAACGGCGGCGAGCCTACTGCCGCGATGGGTACCGATATTCCCCTTGCAGTACTTTCCGAGAAGCACCAGTCGCTGTTCTCGTACTTCAAGCAGAGCTTTGCACAGGTAACCAATCCCCCGATCGACGCTATTCGCGAAGAGATCGTCACCGATACGACCGTTTACGTCGGCTCGGACGGTAATCTGCTTGAAGAAAAAGCGGAAAACTGCAATATGCTTGAGATTCACAATCCTATCTTAACGAGCGTTGACCTTATGAAGATAAAGGCGATTCGCCGCCCGGGCTTCAAGGCAGCTACCGTTTCTCTTCTCTATTACAAAAATACTCCTCTGGAGCGCGCACTCGACAGACTTTTTGTTTCATGCGACCGTGAGTACCGCAAGGGCGCTAACATCATCATTCTTTCCGACCGCGGAGTTGACGAGAACCACGTTGCTATCCCGTCGCTGCTTGCAGTTTCCGCGATGGAGCAGTATCTTATCAGAACGAAGAAGCGCACCGCCGTTTCAATCATTTTAGAGAGTGCAGAGCCTTGCGAGGTACATCATTTTGCTGCTCTTCTCGGCTACGGCGCAAGAGCTGTCAACCCATATCTTGCTCAGGAATGCATTGCTGAGCTTATCGACAAGGGTCTTCTCGATAAAGATTACCACACCGCGATCAAGGACTACGATTCTGCTGTTCTTCACGGCATTGTAAAGATCGCTTCAAAAATGGGTATATCCACAATCTATTCCTACCAGTCATCTCAGATATTTGAGGCTGTCGGAATCAGACAGGACGTTATCGACAAGTATTTCACAAATACGGTCAGCCGTGTCGGAGGTATCGGACTTGAAGAGATCG
Source organism: uncultured Ruminococcus sp. (assembly GCA_902773165.1). GTDB lineage: Bacteria > Bacillota > Clostridia > Oscillospirales > Acutalibacteraceae > RUG592. Next base: position 4,138 of record CACYDO010000146.1, read on the forward strand.
GCGAGGGAGTTGAATGGCGTCACGACCACGCGTTTGACCCCTTAGGACTTGGCGTTGACACGACAACAGACAGCGTAGGCACACACAAGCTTCGCTCCGGTCACGATAAAGAAGATCACATGTACAATCCCGAAACGATCATCGCCCTGCGTGAAGCGACACAGACTGGCAGCTACGAGCGTTTTAAGGAATACACCGCAATGGTAGACAGCGAAAGCGTTCCGCACACGCTCAGAGGACTTATGTCCTTCGATTTTGACAAATGCACGCCTATCCCGATCGACGAGGTAGAGCCTGCAAGCGAGATCGTAAAGCGCTTCAAAACAGGCGCTATGAGCTACGGCTCCATCTCACAGGAAGCTCATGAGTGCATGGCTGAGGCTATGAACATGCTCGGAGGCAAGTCGAATTCCGGTGAAGGCGGAGAAATGCCCGAACGTTTGGGAACAAGCAAAAACAGCGCGATCAAGCAGGTTGCCTCCGGTCGCTTCGGCGTAACAAGCGAATATCTTCTCAGCGCTAAGGAAATACAGATCAAAATGGCTCAGGGCGCAAAGCCCGGCGAAGGCGGTCATCTGCCCGGAAAGAAGGTTTACCCGTGGATCGCAAAGAACCGTTATTCAACCCCGGGCGTATCGCTCATCTCCCCTCCTCCGCACCACGATATTTATTCGATCGAGGATCTTGCTCAGCTTATCTACGATCTTAAAAATGCAAACAGAAAGGCAAGAATCTCCGTTAAGCTCGTTTCGGAAGCAGGCGTCGGCACGATCGCCGCAGGCGTTGCAAAGGCAGGCGCACAGGTCGTTCTCATTTCGGGCTATGACGGCGGTACAGGCGCAGCGCCCGTAAGCTCTATCCACAATGCAGGATTGCCGTGGGAGCTTGGACTTGCCGAAACACATCAGACGCTTATTAAAAACGGTCTGCGTTCGCGCGTCATCATCGAAACGGACGGCAAGCTCATGAGCGGGCGCGACGTTGCTGTTGCGGCAATGCTCGGCGCAGACGAATTCGGCTTTGCTACTGCGCCGCTCGTTACGATGGGCTGCGTAATGATGCGAGTGTGCAATCTTGATACATGTCCTGTAGGCATTGCAACGCAGAATCCCGAACTCAGAAAGCGCTTCTGCGGCAAGCCGGAATACATCGTTAACTTCATGATGTTCATTGCGCAGGAGCTTCGCGAGATCATGGCTCAGCTCGGGATAAGAACTGTCTCAGAGCTTGTCGGCAGGTGCGACCTTATCCGTGTAAAGAAAAAGCAGGTCACTCACAGAGCAGAAATGATCGACTTATCCGGCATTCTCAGCAGTGAATTTGTAAATCAGGAAAAAGCTCATTTCGACCCGAACGACACTTACGATTTCGGTCTGGAAAAGACGATAGACGAAAGCAGACTTATCCCCGAATTTGCAAAAGCCATCAAAAATCACACAAAGAAAACCGTAAGAGTAAACGTAACGAGCACAGACCGCGCTCTCGGAACGATCTTCGGATCGGTACTGACAGAGAAATTCTCCGACACGCTTGAAGACGACTTCTACACAGTTCAGTGTACGGGCGGCGGCGGTCAGTCCTTCGGCGCATTCATTCCAAAAGGACTTACGCTCAGGCTTGAAGGCGACTCAAACGACTACTTCGGAAAAGGACTTTCCGGCGGCAAGCTGATCGTTTATCCGCCGAAGGAAAGCAGCTTCAAAGCAGAAGAAAACATCATTGTCGGCAACGTTGCGCTTTACGGAGCAACAAGCGGCGAAGCTTACGTAAACGGAATTGCAGGCGAGCGCTTCTGTGTGCGTAATTCCGGTGCATACGCCGTTTGCGAGGGCGTCGGCGACCACGGCTGCGAGTACATGACGGGCGGCAGAGTCGTTGTTCTCGGAAAAACGGGACGCAACTTTGCAGCAGGCATGAGCGGCGGTATCGCTTACGTTTACGACGAAGCGCACGATCTTTATCTTAAACTCAACAAGGAGCTTGTTACAATGGGCGGCGTTACGGAAAAGCACGACATTGAGGAGCTTCACACAATGATAGAAAAGCATCACGCTGCAACAGGTTCTCCCCTTGCAGGAAGAATACTTGAAAACTTTGAAGCATATCTTCCCAATTTCAAGAAGATCATGCCGAATGACTATAATAAAATGCTCGGTCTGATCGGGCGCTTTGAAGAAAAGGGTTTAGATCAGGAGCAGGCAGTTTTAGAGGCGTTTTATGCCGCTCAGAAGGGAGAGAATGTTCATGGGTAAGGCAACCGGATTTATGGAGTACGAAAGAGTCGTAAACACGACAGTATCTCCCGAACACAGAATTAAAGATTTCAGCGAGTTTCATTCACCTCTGAACATAGAACAGCGTCAGCAGCAGGCTTCACGCTGCATGAACTGCGGAGTTCCGTTCTGCCAGTCTGCAATGAGATTAAACGGCATGGTGTCGGGCTGTCCTCTGCATAATCTTATTCCCGAATGGAACGACGAGCTTTACAACGGACATTTTGAGCATGCGCTCAACAGACTTCTCAAAACAAACAACTTCCCAGAATTTACCGGGCGGGTATGTCCTGCGCTTTGTGAAGCCGCTTGTACCTGCGGAATGAACGATACGCCCGTTACCGTTCACGACAACGAGCTTGCCGTTATAGAATACGGCTTTGCAAACGGCTATATGAAGCCTAATCCTCCTAAGGTTCGTACAGGTAAGCGCGTTGCCGTTGTTGGGTCTGGTCCTTCTGGTCTTGCCTGTGCAGATATGCTCAACAAGCGCGGTCACAATGTAACGATATTTGAAAAGGAAGATCGTCCGGGCGGACTGCTTATGTACGGCATCCCGAACATGAAGCTTGACAAAAGCATCGTGCTTCGCCGTATTCGTCTGATGGAGAGCGAAGGCATTGAATTCCGCACTAACTGCGACATAGGCGCGAATATCTCCGCACAGTCGCTTACAGAAGAATATGACGCAGTAGTTCTTTGCTGCGGCGCTGCAAATCCGCGCGACCTTAAAGTTGAAGGCAGAGAACTCAGCGGCGTTCATTTTGCAGTAGATTTCCTGAAATCGACAACGAAAGCGCTTCTGAACGACGAATACGAAAGCGGAAACTACATCAGCGCAAAAGATAAGAACGTCCTCGTTGTCGGCGGCGGCGACACAGGCAATGACTGCGTAGGAACGTGCATGCGCCACGGCTGCAAATCGGTAACGCAGCTTGAAATGATGCCTAAGCTCCCCGACGAGCGCACACCTGACAATGCATGGCCGCAGTGGCCGCGCGTATGTAAGACGGATTACGGTCAGGAAGAGGCTGCCGCCGTTTTCGGTCATGACCCGAGAGTTTATCAGACCACGATAAAAAGACTTATCGGAGATGACAACGGCAGTTTAAGAGCAGCCGAGCTTGTTAAGCTTGAACCAAAAAAAGACGATACAACGGGAAGAACAATAATGTCTCAGGTCGAGGGCAGCGAATACACGGTAGAAGCCGATATGCTCCTTATCGCGGCAGGATTTCTCGGTTCGGCCCAGTACGTAACGGAAGCATTCGGCGTTGAGACAGATGCACGCACAAACGTTTCTACGGAATCGGGAAAATACGCGTCAAGTGCCGATAAGGTGTTCACCGCAGGCGATATGCACAGAGGTCAGAGCCTTGTAGTTTGGGCTATCAGCGAAGGCAGGGCGGCTGCGCGCGAGGTAGACGAATTCCTGATGAGATATACAAATATGATGTAAGGAAATAATTTTGAGGAGAAAAGCAGAATCAATCCGAACACGCTTTTCTCCTCCGTAATTTTTGGAGTGTTTATTATGAAATTGCAGTTTACTAAAATGCATGGTCTGGGTAATGATTACATTTATTTTGACTGTGTGAGAAATCCTGCTCCCAAAGACCCGGAGAACCTCTCTGTAAAGCTTTCCGACCGTCATTTCGGCGTTGGGGGCGACGGTATCGTGCTGATAATGCCGTCTGATAAAGCCGATTTCAGAATGAGAATGTTCAATGCCGACGGCAGCGAGGGCGCTATGTGCGGAAACGCTTCGCGCTGTATTGCAAAATACGTTTACGAGCGAGGTCTGACTGCGAAAACGACGGTTACTCTTGAAACAAAATCGGGAATAAAAACACTTGAAATCAACGCGCATGACGGTATCGCGCAGAGCGTTACTGTCGATATGGGGAAGCCCGTTGTCGGTGCAAAAGCTCAGCCTATAACTACCGAAAACGGCGAGTATATTTACACTTTCGTCGATATGGGTAATCCGCACTGCGTTATTTTCACCGATAAAAATACAAATGAGCTGGAGCTTGAAAAGCTCGGAAAGCCGCTTGAAAGCCACGAGTTTTTCCCCGACAGAGCTAACGTTGAGTTTGTAAATGTTCTCGGGAAGAATGACCTGCGCATGAGAGTATGGGAACGCGGCAGCGGCGAAACTCTTGCCTGCGGTACGGGCGCATGCGCCACGGTAACTGCGGCGGTAACAAACGGGATCTCCCCGATAAATGAGGACGTAAACGTCCATCTTCGCGGAGGTACGCTGACGATCAGATACACAGGGCAGCACGTTCTGATGACGGGGCCGGCTGCATTCGTTTTTGACGGAACAACGGAGGAATAAGCAATGAATATCAACAGAAATTTTGATAATCTTATAGAGAATTATTTATTTGCCGAGGTTGCCGACCGCACGGAAAAATACGCCGCTGCACACCCCGATAAAAAAATAATCCGCATGGGTATCGGCGACGTTACTCTTCCGCTTGCGCCTGTTGTAGTTGAAGCAATGAAGAACGCTGCCGACGAAATGGGTCATATTGATACATTCAAGGGCTACCCAAGCTATGAGGGCTACGCATTTTTAAGAGAAGCTATCAGCGGATATTACGCGTCGTTCGGCGTGTCCGTTTCGCCCGATGAGATTTTTGTAAACGACGGCGCAAAAAGCGACTGCGGAAATATCGGAGATATTTTCTCGTCAGACTGCACTGTTCTTGTCACAGACCCGGTATACCCCGTTTACGTTGATACGAATATCATGTCCGGTCGTAAGATCGTTTACGCTCCGTCCACAAAGGAAAATGGCTTCTGCGCAATGCCCGACAAAAACGTTCACGCAGATATAATTTACCTTTGCTCGCCTAATAATCCGACAGGTGCGGCATACTCCGCCGACCAGCTGAAAATATGGATAGATTACGCGCTCGAAAACGACGCTGTTATCCTCTACGACGCAGCATATGAAGCGTTTATTTCGGACGATCTTCCGCGCAGTATTTTCGCCGTAGAGGGTGCAAGAAAATGCGCGATCGAATTTTGTTCCCTTTCAAAAACGGCAGGCTTTACCGGAATGCGCTGCGGCTATACGGTTATCCCGAAGGAGCTTGAACGCGACGGTCACAACATAGGCAAGCTTTGGTATCGCCGTCAATCCTCAAAGTTCAACGGCGTTTCCTACCCCGTTCAGCGCGCCGCAGAAGCTGTATTCTCCCCCGAGGGTCAGCATCAGACAAAAGCAAACATTGAGTACTACAAGCGCAACGCCGCTGTAATTACCGAAACAATGGAAAACCTCGGTATTTCCTACACAGGAGGCAAGAATTCTCCGTACATCTGGATAACCTGTCCGAACAACATGGGAAGCTGGGAATTCTTTGATTTTCTCCTGGAAAAAGCAAACGTTGTAGCAACTCCCGGCGAGGGCTTCGGCAGCTGCGGAAAGGGCTGCATGAGATTCACATCGTTTGCAGATCATGAATCTACTATCGAAGCAATGGAGCGCATTAAAAAAGTGGTCGCTGAACTTGCTTAACTTGTTGTCATAATCCCAGTTTAAAGCCTTCTCGTTTGCAATAAATGGAGAAGGCTTTTTTGTTATAAAAAGTATCTAAATTACGCGTACACAAATTATGCACATCTACAAAGTTGTAATATTATCATTGACAGCATTACTTTTATATGATATAGTGAAATTATTAAAAAGATATTTAAATTTGATAGATTGATAGAAAAAAGACCACACCAGAACGGAGTAAACGTATGCAAATAACAAGCAAATTTACAATCGCGGTGCATATTCTGACGTGCATTGATGTTTTCAGTGACAACGTGCGGGTTACAAGCGAGTTCCTTTCGGGGAGCACAGGAGTTAATGCGGTAATTATCCGCAATGTTCTTACGCAGCTAAGAAAGGCAGGAATAGTCAGCACGCGTCAGGGCAGCGGCGGCGCACATATCGCAAAACCGCTTGACGAAATCACTTTATATGATATTTACAAAGCCGTAGAGTGTACGGACGAAAGCGGATTATTTCGTTTTCACGAAAATCCGAATGCGCAGTGTCCCGTAGGCCGAAATATTCATAAGGCTATGGACGGAAGATTAGCGGCTGCACAGTCTGCATTGGAAAACGAGCTGCACGGCGTTACATTAGCAGATGTCGTTGAAGATACAAAAAAAATAATCGCCGAGGAATAAATCATAGCGATGAACAAAACTCACCTCTGCAAAAAGGAGAATGATAACTATGAACGGCAAAACGTTGGAATATCTCATAAACTATTTATTATCGGAACGAAACGATATCGGCGATATTGAAATCCCCGAAAACGATTCGGATAAATTCAGAATGTACAGAAGTCTTGTAAATATACGTCCTGCCGGAAAGGCAGATGAAGCATTCTTGCAGGCTGAGGACGAATATCTGACTGCTGCTGCCGAAGAAAAGGGTATCACCGATATTGCAGACCTCTCTCCCATAGAAAATGGGGTATATCTTTGGAAGGGCGATATAACAACGCTTAAATGCGGCGCGATCGTCAACGCGGCAGATTCGGGAATGACGGGCTGCTGGAGACCATGTCACAGCTGTATAGACAACTGCATACATACCTTTGCCGGCGTTCGCCTGCGCTATAAATGCAATAAAATTATACAGGCTCAGGGGCATGAAGAATATACAGGTACGGCGAAAATCACGCCTGCCTACAATTTGCCGTGCGGCAGCGTAATACACACAGTCGGACCTATCGTGCAGGATACTCTCACCGAAGAGCATTGCAGGCTTCTTGCAAGCTGCTACAACAGCTGTCTGGAGCTTGCCGTACAAAATAGTATCGACAGCATTGCATTTTGCTGCATTTCCACGGGAGTATTCGGTTTCCCGCAGGAAGAAGCTGCACAGATAGCCATAAAAACGGTAAGAAGCTTTCTGAAAAATCACGACATAAAAGTCATTTTCAACGTATTTAAGGAGGACGATTATGAAATATACAAAAGATTACTCGGCAGAAATTGATCGTCTAAAAAAGGAAATAGAAACCGCAGACGCGATATTTATCGGTGCGGGCGCAGGTCTGTCTACCGCGGCAGGATTCACCTATTCCGGCGAGAGATTTGAAAAGCACTTCGGGGACTTTGCGGAAAAATATGGATTCCGTGATATGTATTCAGGCGGATTCTATCCTTTCCCAACTATTGAAGAGCAATGGGCGTACTGGTCACGGTATATTTACATAAACCGCTACACGGACGCGCCCAAGGATACGTACAAAAGGCTGTTTAATCTCGTTGAGGATAAAGACTACTTTGTCATCACAACAAACGTAGACCATCAGTTCCAGAAAGCAGGCTTTGACAAGGAACGGCTGTTTTACACTCAGGGAGATTACGGACTCTGGCAGTGCAGTGAGCCTTGCCACGACAAAACGTATGACAACGAAGAAGTGGTACGAAAAATGTACACAATGCAGAAGGATATGCGTATTCCGACCGAGCTTATCCCCTACTGTCCCGTATGCGGAAAGCCCATGAGCATGAATCTCCGCGCAGACAGCACATTCGTTCAGGACGAAGGCTGGGAAAGAGCCGCACAGCGATACAATGAATTCATCGACGCACACGAGGGTCAGCATAATCTTTACCTTGAATTAGGCGTAGGAATGAATACACCGGCAATCATCAAATACCCGTTCTGGAGAATGACATACAGCAATCCCAACGCTGTTTATGCGTGTATAAATTTCGGAGAAAGCGATGTACCTGAAGAGCCTGAAAAGCAGTCTATACTTATTGACGCTGATATCAGCAAGATACTTGAAAATATTTAAGGCAATACAGCACAGATACAGTGCCAAAGATGCGCCGTCAGGCGGTATTTGTGCGGTGTTGCCCTAAGTCTGATTTCTATCAGAGATCAGTATAAATCTTATTAACCAATATTTCAACAATATAACAAAAAAAAAGACAAATCACCCCATGTGCGAAACATGGGGGATAATTATTTTTCCGACAGGGAAATTATATTAATTATTGTTTTCAATCATTAAAGAGTAATGTTTATATAGACCGAACTGAAAGATAATTCATTATTATCCAAAAATAACACTTGCGGCATCGTCGTACA
>CACYDO010000147.1 GCA_902773165.1 uncultured Ruminococcus sp.
AAACCGCAAAATAATGAGCTTTATCATCTTTTTTCGAGCAAAGCTGCGCCGCTGATTAGTTACAAATTGTTACAATAATTTAAGTTGACACAGCTATACATGTAATCTATAATTAAAGAGGATTAATTGAAATCTGTCAGTATCGGTCGAAAAACCGATATTTTTGTGGAGGGGTTCTATTTGTTAAAATGCAAGGTGTGTGGTACTGCAAATTCTCCTGATTCCTCCGTATGCGCCAATTGCGGCGAGAAACTGCGAGTGAACCGAAAGTCAAGTACCGGAAAAAGAAAGAAAGTCAAAAGAGATCCTCAGCGCAGGAAAAGCTCCGAGCCGAAGGATATCTTTTCAACAAGCGATTATCAGCAGAAGGAAAACAGCTCCGAGTCTGTTATAAAGGACGTTTTCTCCTCGGAGGAGGCATATGAAAAGGTCAGAAAAGGCACGGTGCTTGAAAAAATACATGTTCTTGAAGAGGAGATCGGCGATACTGCACAGGTAATCGACGACGAACCCGAGGAGCAGAAAATAATTCCTACCGTAATAAACCGTTCTACGTCGAACGATCTTATCCGTTCTTTCGATAGTCCGAAAGGCTCAAAAAGCGGAAAGGAAAAAAAGCACGATATTCCTCACCGTGTTATTCATTCGGTGAGAAATCCGGTCAGCGGAAAGAAATTTGAAAATAAAACCGAGGAAAATACAGACGAAAAAGAAGCAGCTTTACAAAAAACCACCTCAGTAAAGAAAAAAGCCGCTTCCGCCTCTTCTGAGGACATCGTTGAAAAGAAAACAGCGGCTTCTTCGGACAGCGGCAATGCAGGCGCAAAGAAGCGCCGCCCCAACAAGAAAAAATTCAGAGAACGCCGTCCGCAGACCGAAAAAACCGAGATCAGGAAGCTTTCAGAGAATAACGATATTTCCAAAGAGGAAACCGCAGAGCCGGATCAGACAGAAGCAGAAGCTGCTATGGAGAATATTTCTCATGAGATCGTACCTGACGAAATCTCCGCAAACTCCGGAAATTCCGAAGATAATACGGAGATCTCTGTTTTTGAGGATATAACGTCGTATTCCGACGCGCCGAAGGAAAATGATCCCTTCGATACGCAAACCCCCGTTGACGACGAGGCGGCAGAAGCAGAATCCGCAATTCTCGACGCAGAATTACTTGGCGCAGCCGAAACGGCAGAGGAGCTTACGCACAGCAGCGAAGCTTTAGTCAACTCAGATGAAAGCGAAGCCGCCGAGGATATCGCTGAGGAAGAAAACGCTTCTGAAATAAATAACGTAGTTAAAGATATCGTACCCGAGGAGATTCCTTCGGAAGAAGCAGAGAATGCTGATCCCGGTATTGATGTGATCGAGGTCGGCGAAACCGAGCTTGATGAAATTGAGCATGATGAAGCAGGTCTGGACGTAATTGCTCTCGACAGCAACGAGCTTGGTCAGATCGCTGCCGACAATGAAGCTCACGATGAAACAGAGGATAATGAGCTCGTGCAGGAGGAAGCCGAACAGGAGATCAGTGGATCTGAGGAATCTGATCCCGAAGAGGACGAATTTTTCTCTGTGGATAACGAGGAAGATGAAGCTGAGGATTATTCCCCCTACACCCCGGATATTACCGAGGATAATGCTGAGGAAATCCTTCCAATAGAAGAAACAGAACCGGAAAAAGAGGAAAGCTCCGCAGAAGTATCGGGCAATTCTTCCGATATTATATCCGAAGTTGAAATTGCATCGGATATTGCAGGTATTGCGGAGAATACGGATATTGCGGAGATTGCGGAAAATACTGAAAATACCGGATCTGCCGAACAAGATGATATTCAGGATCAGAGTTCTTCTGAAAACGAGTCAGCTCCCAAAAAGAAAAAACAACGTGACAGCAAAGCTTCACAGAACAGCGATAAGCCTAAGAAAAAGAAGCGCAAAAAGCCTTCCGGCGAACCGGCTGAGGAAGAGCCTGTCAAGAAAAGAGCTTCAATCAAGAGCGGGAAGAAAAAATCCGATGACAAGAAGGAAGAGCCTGTCATAAAAAGCCGAGAGGTTTCTTCAACAAAAGAAGAGGAAAAAACGCCTGCAAAAGCTAAAAAGACAGCTTCGGCAAGCAGCTTCTCCCCCGAGGATATAGAAGAAAACCGCTACGTTGCGGCGCTGTCATACCTCGGTATTTTGCTGATACTTCCACTGTTCAAGGTCAAGGAATCCGAGTTCTGCCGCGCTCACGTAAAACAAGGCGTCAGAGTTCTGATCTATTCCCTTATCGTTCTTATCGCGACGCTGGCTGCTGTTCTCGGGCTGCGCGTCCTGGTACTGTGGGTTCTGGGCTTAAACGTTATCATCTACAAGGTGCTTGCATTTGCGATAGCAGCAGTTATGGCAGTGCTGATATTTATTCCCTCGTTTAACGGAGCGCTCAGCGCATTCAGCGGCACATATAAAAAAGTGCCATTTGTTGGTAAAGATCAATAATAATAACACATTACAATGCGAGCGAATTTCTGTGTTCATACAGATCGCTCGCATAGTTGTATAATAAGGGCACATCTGAACGACATTACGACATTATTTACTCAGAACTTCCCATAGCATAATAGAGGCGGTGCCGAGATGAAAAGGTTATTTTTTATTCTGCTTCTGTCTTCATTTATGATCCGGTGCTTTTTTACGGTAACGGCAGCGGCAGACGAATTATCGGCAGCAGCGCCCGACGAGATCGCTGCCGGGCAGCTGTTCAGCACCGTTATTTCCATTCAGACAGAAACTCCTCTTTCAGCAATACAGCTTGAAATAAGCGCGTCGGACGATCTTTCCTTCCGATCTGTAAAGCTCTGTCAGCTCGGAGACAGTCATTTTTACGAGGATAAAAACTGTGTAAAAATGATACTGCTGGCAGATGATGCCTTCGTTTCGGGCGAGCTTGCAGAGCTTGATTTTCTGGCAGAAAACGAAGCTCTCACCGAGCGCAGCACAATAACGATAACAGCTGTTGACGCGGCAGGTACAGGCTTTGAGGAGTGCCCGATAACGGAAAGCACGGCAAGCATTGAAGTGAATATCAAGCAAGTAAGCTCCTCTTCCAAAAATACATCAGCCGAATTAAGCCCTGCCGTATCTGCGGCAAGCCGGAACGAATGTCTTGCAAGCTCGTTGAAGAGCAGCTCGTCAAAGACCGTTTCTAAGGAAACCGCTTCGCCAAAAACGACCTCATCTGAAAGCTGCTCTTCTGCTTCAACAACAACATCATCAAAGAAAACCACAAGCAGGAAGGATAATAGCTCAAAAAATTCCACAAGCAAAACGAGCGAATATGAGGAATCGTCTTCTTTAGCATTTTCGCATTCTGATACACAATTAAATCTTAGTCCTGTGGTGTATATAATTTCAGGCAGCGCCGCTACTTTAATTATTATCGGCGCATTGAGAATTTCATTCAAGATCGGACAATACAGTGTAAGCCGACGCAAATAATACTAAGGATCAATATGAACATAATAATCGAAAAGAAATATAAATGTTTATCGGGAAGCGTACTCAAGCTGCTCGCGCTGATAACGATGATAACTGACCATATAGGCTATGCGCTTCTTTCTCAGATGCCTTCTGCGGTTGAACCGCTTTTTACGATAGGCTCTCACGAAATAAGCATGTACATAATAAGCCGATATATCGGAAGATTGGCGTTTCCGATATATTGCTTTCTTTTAGTTGAAGGCTTTGAACACACTCACAGCAAAAAGCACTATGGAATTAATCTTCTGGTATTTGCATTTATTTCGGAGATCCCATGGGATCTGATGCACAATGGCACTATGCTCGGAGTACGTCAGAACGTATTTTTTACACTATTTTTTGGTTTCCTGGGATTAATTATCATACAGCAATTTAAGGAAGAAGCTGTAAAACGATCCTTGCTGCTGATAGCTTTGACAGCTCTGGTTTATTTTTTCAGGGCGGACTATGGGCTGACAGGATACGCATTTATTCTGCTGATGTACGTAATGAAGGATAACAAAACCATCAGAGCGATCATCGGCACTGCTATATTGCCAACTACATATGTTGTCTGGACAGCGTTCATTCCTATCGCCATGTACAACGGAAAACGAGGTTTTATTAAGGGCAGATTCCTGAAATACTGCTTTTATGCTGCCTATCCCATTCATTTTCTTGTACTTTATTTCATCAGGCTGCACTATATCGGCTACTCCTGATTTTTCTATATATTCATCGAAAAATATACCCTAAAATCTCATCATTGGAGTTGATACGACGCAAATGAAAAGCAATACAGATCTTACACAAGGCAGCGTAACGAGAGTTCTCGTAAAATTTGCGCTGCCGTATCTTCTTTCCTGCTTTTTGCAGACATTTTACGGAATTGCCGATCTGTTCATAGTCGGTCTGTATAACGGCAAAGAGGTCACGGCCGCCGTATCTATCGGCAGTCAGGTAACTCATATGATAACGGTAATGATAGTCGGGCTTGCTATGGGCATAACCGTTCACAGCGGTTCGGCAGCCGGCGCAAAAAACAGCAGGCTTGCAAAAAGGATATTCGGTACATCAATAACTTTTTTCGCGATAGTATCAGCCGTACTTACAGCCGTTACACTGCTTCTTTCACGACAGATAACGGCAATTATGCTGACCCCTGCGGAATCGGTCGGAGAAACGATGAAATATCTATCCATTTGCTTCTGCGGAATCCCGTTCATAGCAGGGTTTAACGTTGTCAGCGGACTTTTCCGCGGCTTTGGCGATTCAAAAAGACCGATGTACTTCGTCGCTGCGGCGTGCCTTGTAAATGTTATTTTAGATCTTGTATTCATCGGGGGAATGCACTTAGGAGCGGCAGGCGCGGCGCTGGCAACAGTTCTCGGACAGGCAGCAAGCGCGGCTATGGCTATCATATCGTACCGGCGTGCTGAGCTTGGATTTTCGCTCTCGCCCGCCGATCTGAAACCGGATAAAGCGGTAATGAAAAAGCTGTTGGGCGTAGGCGTTCCCGTATCGCTTCAGGACGGACTTATCCAGATCGCATTTACGATCATCATTGTGATAGCGAACAGCCGCGGACTTATTTTTTCGACATCTGTCGGAATAGTTGAAAAGATAATCGGGTTCATGTTTCTTGTTCCGTCTTCATTTCTCTCTGCGATATCTGCGGTCACAGCGCAGAACATGGGTGCAAAAAAGCTTGAAAGAGCGCGCAGGTCGCTATTCTGCGGAATTGCTGTCACGGTGGCATGGGGCATTCTTTGCTGCATATACAGCAACATTTTACCCGAGACGCTTGTCGGACTTTTCACAAAGGACGCAGAGGTCATCGCAGCAGGAAGCCTTTATTTGCGGTCATATTCATTCGACTGCATATTCGCGGCGGTGCATTTTTGTTTCAGCGGATATTTCTGTGGCAGCAAGCGCTCCTACGTATCGTTTATACACAACATAGTTTCGATAATACTGGTAAGAATCCCCGGGGCGTTTGCCGCAAGCATATTTTACCCCGACACGCTCTACCCGATGGGCTGGGCAGCGCCGATAGG
>CACYDO010000148.1 GCA_902773165.1 uncultured Ruminococcus sp.
AACGAAGTGCAATGAAGTTGGTTGGAGTTTATTGCACTTCGTTGAACTTTCAATTGCTCAGAATTAAGCATATCATAAATCTTTTCTTTTGAAAATTCACCGGGTTATTTGGCGGTTACGATCAAACGGTTTATCCTCTTGGCTTGATGCGCTTTGATATTCGCCGAAAACGCCGAAGGGCTGAAATCGGAATGAAAACTTAATATTAAGCCGATACGGGCGCAGAGCTTTTCGCAAGGCTCTGCGCCTTTACTTTTTTGTAAAAAACTGCGGCGAGTAGGGAAGACCTGCCCGCCGCTTTGTCACAGTATATTTTTTCAAAAGGAAAGAGCTGCTGATGTGTATCTTCTTCTGCTTCGTGTAATATGTAACGAATTCGCCTCCGGCTTGATTGATGAATTGTTTTGATATTTTTGGGACAAAAAGCAGAATAGTATTTTTTTTTGATTTTTGTTAGTATGACGGGCATATCAATACCTCACCTATCAGAAGATATTTTACAACCAGATGACTCAGGGCAGCAGCTGCGTTAATCAGAAGATACAATCTATGCTTGAAAAGAAAATGAATGTTGACGGCGTTGGCAAGATCAACCTTTCTATTTCGGATTACATGAAGCCCGAGGACGCAGTCAGCGTTGAACTGACGATCAATGGCTTTGAAAGCGAGCATGATTACTTTGACGAGGCAAGTGACGCTGTCGGCGGTATCGACGGAAGATTCCGCGTACAGAATGGGAGCAACGTTGACGCGGCTGAGTATATTCACGAAAAGGTCCGCTTTAACAGGGTAATGACACATACTGCAAGCGGCAACAACGTATTTTATATAATAGATCCTACGCAGTTCAGCGACAGAAACGCTCTGGCTGTCAGCAACCTGGATCATAAAATGGGGCTGCGTATTGATGCCGACGTCCATACGCCCACCTGTGATTACACAAACCTGATTCCTGACGTCGTTGATTTCGGAGTTTTGACTCAGCCTAGCGATAATACCGTCGATAGCTATAAATCCGTAGATTTTTCTGTCGAGGCAACTAAGATCGAAGGGCTTGACGCAGCCAGCAAGCAGATCTCGGTCTACGTAAAGGACGAGAACGCAACTCAGAACGGCGATCAGTATTTCCGTCTTACAAACAAGAACAACTCCGATATCAAGTTTTCTTACGATGCTTTTGATGTCGCTCCGAGCGCGATAAACGAAACGACCGCAGAGATCAACAGAGGTAATATGACCTCGCCGTCGGGATTTTTCCTTCACGGGTTCACGACAGAGGGTGAACTCATGGATGGTTCGCTTCGCATAAAACAGGTTCAGCTCTGCGATCACCAGCTGAGCGATTTGGTCGTGAATTACAGCGGCTATATGGTATTCACGAGTGTTATTGAGGATCAGTGATCTTCAGCTATGAAAAAACATTGATTATTGCGCTATGCACTGTGCTTTTGATCCTTTGTCTGCCTGCCGTTAAGGCAAGCTGCAGCGAAACAAGCGCTTTGACGCACGATGGCTCTACCGAGGTTCGAGCGGTAATCTTGCCGGAAAGCTCAGACGAGGACTCCGCTGCCTCTTCTTCGTCGTCAACGCCGCATTCTCCGAAAACAGGCGAATATCCAAAAGAAATACCAGTGCTTTGTTTTTCGGCACTTTGTGCAGGTCTTTTTATGGCAGGTGTTTTTTTAAAGAAAAAAGAGCACAGCAGCGAAAACTAATACTGGTTTCTGATGAAAAGATTGAAAGGGTTTAAAATAGAAAACAGTATAAGTCAACACCGCACAAAGACCGCCTTACGGTACCCCAAGGGCACTTCCATTGGGCGCTTTTTGAAAAAAGCTTTGAAAAAAACTTTTGTTATTAATGTGGCATTTAAATAATCCAATTTAAAGATCATCGTAAAATGTTACGTGAAGCTCTGCCAGGGGGCAGGGGCACGCAGCAC
Organism: uncultured Ruminococcus sp.; assembly: GCA_902773165.1. GTDB lineage: Bacteria > Bacillota > Clostridia > Oscillospirales > Acutalibacteraceae > RUG592. Next base: position 1,943 of record CACYDO010000148.1, read on the forward strand.
TATTTTCGGAATTACCCCTAAAAGGGCAGGGAGTGCCTCCGGCGGCAAGCTTTTTTGAAAAAAGCTTGGCAAAAACTTTTGTTAATATGTTCTTAACTAATTCAAAAGCCGTGGCTGAATGAAGTAAGTGTATAATTTAAGTAGACAGCCCAAAACGCGGAGACCAATTATCCGTTACAGTAAAGTAAAATCGGAACTGTCAGCGGCGACACGCCGCCGGAATTGCCTCCGGGCGCTCGTCAGGATGAAATATTGTATTGACAAAACAGAGTAAATATGGTAGAATCACTGCAATACAATCTTGTGATTTTTTTGATTCACAACCATGATCTTATTCATATAATAAGTATATACGATCAGACGTACAGTTTTGTATGGTCGGGCTCTTATCGGGGCAGCAGGAAATATCTGCGGGACGTAGTGATATGTTCCGCAGATATTTTTATTCAGAAAGGAGATCGTTATGAAAAACTCGACAAACAAAGAAATCGCCGTAAAAGTTTCTAACGTGAGTATTGTTGCAAATTTTCTTCTTTCCATTTTTAAATTTATTGCAGGTGCTGCAGCTCATTCAACTGCGATGATCTCAGACGCGGTGCATTCTGCCTCAGACGTTTTCAGCTCGGTTATCGTGATAATCGGCTTTAACCTATCATCAAAAAAAGCCGATAAGGAACACCCTTACGGTCATGAGAGAATGGAATGTGTAGCGTCGATCATTCTTGCCGTGATACTGTTTTTTACGGGAATTGAGATCGGCAGAACCGCAGTTGCCTCTATTCTCTCCGGTGCAGATGATGATATAAAAATACCCGGTGTTCTTGCGCTCGTCGCTGCGATCGTTTCTATCATTGTTAAGGAGCTTATGTATCACTACACGTTTTACTATGCAAAACAGATCAATTCCGGTGCACTGAAAGCAGATGCGTGGCACCATCGCTCAGATGCGCTTTCTTCTGTCGGCGCGCTGATAGGTATCGCAGGTGCAAGAATGGGCTTTCCTGTTCTTGAACCGATCGCATGCCTTGCAATATGCTTATTTATTATAAAAGCGGCTGTCGAAATATTCAAGGATTCTGTTGATAAAATGGTCGATAAGTCCTGTGATGAAAATATCGAAGCCCGGATGAAGGAACAGATAGAAAATGAAAAAGGAGTAAGATCTCTTGTTTCACTGCATACAAGAATGTTTGGCTCGCGTGTGTACGTCGATACCGAGATATCTGTTGACGGTAATATTTCGCTGACAGACGCTCACGAGATCGCTGAAAGAGTTCACGATGATATCGAAAACAGTTTCCCCGAGGTAAAGCACTGCATGGTTCATGTTGATCCTGCCGACAAAAACGATTATCCTGAATGATATAATCATAAGGCACAGCTGCAATCGCCGCTGTGCCTTTTTGTCAGTATTTGTCAAGCTCTATTCTGAATGTGCTGCCCATACCTTCTGAGCTTTGTGCGCAGCAGCTTCCGTTATGCATTTCAACGGTTTGTTTTACAATAGCAAGACCAAGCCCTGAAACGCCCTTACCCTTTCGTTGACGGAAGGTATAGTATCTGTCCCAGATATGCTCGATTTCCTGTTCGGGAATTCCGTTACCGTGATCTATAACGTCTATTCGCGCTTTATTATCTGCCGAATAAAGCCTGACTGTTACCTTTCTGCTTTCATCTGTGTGTCTGAAAGCATTGTCTATCAGATTGTAAACGGCGCGTTCAAGACGGCTGCTGTTTCCTTTGACAAATATTCCGTCTTCAATCTGCTTTTCTATAGTTTCGTCATTGTGCCTGTATAATGCCTCAAAGCTGCCGCATACCTTGCTGATCAGAGCGCTGAGATCCAATCTTTCAAATACATCAGAATTATCGCCCATTTTAAGCTCCGAATACTCCAGTATCTCGTTTACAAGATTCGTCAGCCTGTCTGTTTCTCTTACAATGACGGCAATGTCTGCGCTGCATTGCTCCGCATCTTCCCATGATGTATCTTTGATTATTTCGGCGTATCCCTTTATCATAGTAAGCGGAGTTCTCAGGTCATGCGAAACATTTGCAAGCAGCTCCATTTGGAAATTCCGCGATTCTATCAGCTTGTCGGAGGTTGTATCAAGCTTATCACTAAGTTCGTCAAGCTCAGTGCAAAAACCCTTTTTAAACTCCTTGGGATAATCGTTTTCTCCGAGTTTGTTTGCTTTTACATATAGCTGCGCCACGGGCTTGTCAAAGCTTTTTGCAATAAACCACGAGAAAATAAACCCTGCTATCAAAGATAGAACCGTCACCCATGCAAGCTGAATCCTGATTATTGAAACTGCCGATCCTACCGCGTCAAGCGTTGTGCTTACGTAAAGGATAGCTTTATTGTCCGTACCGTAGTAATCTATATATGTACCGTAAACATAAATGCTGTCAGTGCTGTATTCTATCGGAGAATCCCCGGTTTCGTTAAGCTGTGCAAGAAATTTCTCGTAGCCGTAGGGGAGATTACGGTAATTTCCCGTATGCTTGTTTTTCATTTTTCCATTATCTGACTGCTCAATATTATCGGGCTGCTCAACATCATCTATATCGGCGGTATCCTTTAAATCTATATCTCTATTGCCATTTATACGATTTTTCTGATGAGCACCTTTATACTCGTCGGAACTGTAGATAATGCTGCCGTTTGTATCGGTTACAAATACCAATATCGAGTTGTCAAGAGTTATGGAATCTATAATATCGGTTATGTTTTCATTGCTGCTGTTTTCTGCGATCCTCTCGGCAGCTTTTCTCGTGTTTTTGATCAGCATGTCATTGTAAAAGCTTTGCAGGAATACAGTTTGCAGAAGCCAGAGCACAGAAAAAATGAGTGCAGCAAAAAGCATAAAATACAGCCACAGCTTTGTTTTAAAAGATTTAGGTCTGATCCTCAAATTTATACCCCACCCCTCTTATCGTGCGGATAGTATCACGATATTTTCCAAGCTTATTTCGCAGAAGCTTTATCTGCCAGTCAACCGTTCTGTCGTCACCAAAATAATCATATCCCCAGACTGCATTCAGAATTTTGTCACGCGACAAGACGATACCTTTGTTTTCAATGAAATAAACGAGTATTCCGTATTCCTTTGCGGTAAGCTCCGTTTCCTCTCCGTCAATATACACATTATGTCCTAACGTATCAATTTCTACACCCTTAGCCTTTATGCGATTGCTCAGCGTCGGTTTTGAAGAGCTGTGTCGGCTGATTATTACCTTCATTCTCGCCATAAGCTCCTTGGGAGAAAAAGGCTTTGTCACATAGTCGTCAATACCTACTTCAAAGCCGAACAGCTTGTCGTATTCAGTGCCTCTTGCAGACAGCATAAGGACGGGAATATCCTTAAACTCGCGTATTTTTTTACACGCAGTGAAGCCGTCCATATCAGGCATCATTACGTCCATGACTATTACGTCAAAGTCATTGTTTTTACAAGCTTCAACTGCCTGAGTTCCGTCCTCAACGCCTGTAACATCATAGCCCTCGCGCTCGGCATAACGTCTGATAAGCTGTATTATATCCGGTTCGTCATCTGCTATCAGTATTCTGTACATGTTTTCTATCTCCTCAAATATATTTTTCCGTTAACCTATGTCCAACAATCAACCATAATTTCGCTTTCGTTTTACATTATTATATTACCGGTATTAGGAATACGCTTGGAATTATTATGGAAATTATGTGGAATATGAGTAAAAAACACAGACTGAACTGAATGAACAATCTGTGTTTCATTGCTTTTTTCTCAATAATTTCCGTTTGTTCTCGGTAATTCTTCAAAGTCAACGCCGAATTCAAATGAATCTCCCTGCTGTGCTGCAAAAAGATTTGGATTCTGAGTATTCTGATAAACGTGATCGTACATAGTTGAAGCTTCAACGACGCCGCCATGAGCATGGTACGTGTTTACGCCGCGTATCATTTCCGAATTAAGATTTGCAACACGGTCATGCGAAGCCGCATTATTTGCAATCATCTGATGCTGTATGTTCGATGTGTACGCGTTCGTTTCGGCTATGGTCTGCGACATTCTGTTCATTGAGTCAGACCTTGCCGCCGCTATATTCATCATTGCATTATTTGCAAGTGCCATTGCGTCTGCGCGAGCCTGCGCCATTTCGGGGAGATAGTCAAGCGTTTGCATAATACGCTGAAGCTCGGCATATGCCCTGTCAAATACTGCCTCAGCCGCAAGTAATGTAAATTCATACTGTGTATCCCAGAAAATATCCTGCCGCTGCTGTGCTACCATCTGCGGCGTCATGCGAGCTCCGAACAATGCGCCCATTCCGCCGAGCGGCGGCATTTGCAGTGTTGGCACCTGCGATACCTTCATCATCTGTATTACTCTTGTTTCGGCGTAGACCTTCATGCGCTGACCGTTCGGAGCTGTACCAGAGTATGTCTTGCCTGCCCAATCGGCGGATGCATTTAAAAATCCCTTTGACAAAAAGCTCTGAACTGCGTTTTGCTGCTTTGTCAGCTCTGTACTGTCGGGCTGACGGGTGTTTACAACAGAAAGACCATTTAATCCGCAGCTGCCTGCAAGTGCGTCGCAGTAGGCGTTCGCCGGCATATATGATTTCAGTCTTAAAAAAGATGGAGTTCGGCTTACAGTCAGGTCATCAAGCCGATTCTGAAAAGCTGCCGTCTGAGGTGTTGCGTTGAAGTGCTTATAGAAGCACTCGCCTGTAAAAACAATCTTCGCGGAGTTGTCGGGAGCTAAAAACGCAACGGAAACTACAAACGGATTGCTGACAACATCGAATCTGTCGCCGGCAAGCGTGCATTGGTAACGCCAATTATTCGGAATGTATGTTTTTAGCAGAGGTCTGTTTCTGATCGTGCTTTCGTTAGGAACGGTAAGTATATCGACCTCGCCTCTGCCAACAGGCGGCATAAAAGCAGGCTGTGTATTACTGCTTCTCCTTGGGTGCATTTTGTATCTTGTTCCGCAAAGGCGGCAGAAAACTATATCATCGGTACCGTTCCATGCAATAACTGCATTGCATTTTGGGCAATCTATTCTTACAGACATTACGTAACGACCTCCTACTGTTCAGAGTTTTCCGGCGCGAATGATAATAATACGGATTCAATGCGCTCATATCCGTTTATTTCGTATCGCTTGCCGTCCTTCAATAAGTGTTCAAATTCAAATCTGACAACATGTGTACTTCCGTCGTCCATAACGAACGTAATATACTCATCATAGTCATCGACCGCCATATTCGATTCGGACACGATCTCAGCAGCGTTAATTGCGTCTATTAGTTCAGAGATCGTTTCTGCATCATCAGTTTCAAAGACCTCCGAAAACATATGATTCCTCTGATAAATCACTTTAACAGGTTCGTCGAGTGTTTCATCAAGTATTCTGATATCCGAATAATCATTCTGCACTGTTGACTGCTCCTTTTTGTCCATGCTGCTCTGATCACCGACTTTATTTTGCGTGCAGCATGTGCAGGACGCAGCAATAAACAGGCAAGCGGATATTAATATAATTATGCGCTTCATGAAGATCGCCTTCTTTTATTTCTTTTATTAACATTTTACCATACAGTATTTAATATGTCATCAAAGAAATCAATAAAGACGTGACAAATATTCAGACCTATTTTTGTGAAATATGCAGGAGAGATACAGAAAAGTATAGTCGTATATTTGTGAGAGTGCTTCGGTGAATAAAAGCAGTATGACAAAATAAATTTTTGATGTATTGCAATTTAAAAAGGCTTATGATATAATAAAATGATAGAATTACAGTGGATATTGTGAGTAAGATAAATAACATATGACGCATTATTATTAGATTAAGATTATGAAAAGGGGGAAGGCTGTAATGGTAAACAGTATGACGGGCTACGGTCGGTGTGAAATGACAACAGAAACACCGGACGGAGAAGAGTCGCGTAATATAACAGTTGAGATAAAATCCGTAAACCACCGATATCTTGAAGTTGGAATGAGAGTTACCCGTGATTTCAGCTTTATTGAAGATCCGATAAAAAAATACATATCATCTAAGCTTAACAGAGGAAAGGTAGATGTGTACATCTCGGTCGGCAATTCCGAAAATGCAGAAGCCGAGGTCAGTGTTAATATGTCTTTGGCAAAAGCGTATGCCGAAGCACTGAGCAGAATATCACGTGAGTGTCACGAAGCGGCAAATGATGTAACAGCTTCTCTTATAGCACGCTATCCCGATGTTCTCACTGTCCGCAAAGCTCCCGAGGACGAAGAAAAAATACTTGCCGAGGTAATGCCGGCGGTGGATTCTGCGCTTAAGGATTTTCTGGAAATGAGAGCAGCCGAGGGTGAGCGCATGAAGGCAGACGTTCTTTCTCGGTGCGAAACGATACTATCTATCGTCGGTGAAATAGAAGAGAGAGCGCCGCAGATAGTTGCCGAATATAAGGAAAAGCTGACAGAGCGTATCAACGAGCTGATCGGTTTTGCCGCAGACGAACAGAGAATTGTTACCGAGGCGGCGATATTCGCCGATAAAATAGCGGTTGACGAAGAAACTGTGCGCCTGCGCAGTCACTTCGTTCAAATGCAGAATGTTCTCGAAAAAGGCGGAGCTGTCGGCAGAAAGCTCGATTTTATCGTTCAGGAGATGAATCGTGAAGCAAACACGATCGGCTCTAAAATTACCGACGCTCAGCTTGCTCATAAGGTCGTTGACATTAAATCCGAGCTTGAGAAAATAAGAGAGCAGATACAGAATATTGAGTGAGGCAAGCGTATGAAGCTTATAAATATAGGTTTTGGAAATCTTGCTGCGGCAGATAGATTCGTTGCCGTTGTGAGCCCCGATTCCGCACCAATCAAAAGAATGGTTCAGGACGCACGCGACAAGGGAACGCTGATCGACGCATGCTACGGCAGAAAGGCTCGTTCCGTTATTTTTACAGACTGCGGTCAGATCATTCTTTCTGCAATCGTTGCGGAAACGATAAACTCGCGCTTGCTTGAGGAGGAACAAAATGAAGGGTAATATTTATATGATCGCAGGACCTTCCGGCGTAGGGAAGGGAACTGTCGTAAAGCAGCTCATGAAGCTTGACGAAAAGCTCGCTCTGAGCGTTTCTGCAACTACAAGAGCGCCAAGAGAAGGCGAGATCGACGGAGTAAACTATTATTTCCTTACGCGTGAAAAATTCGAAACGATGGTCGCTGAGAGAGGCTTTCTGGAGCATGCCGAATATGTCGGAAATTGCTACGGTACGCCGAAACAGCCTGTTATCGATCAAACGGAAAAAGGCTTTGACGTTATTCTGGAAATAGAGGTTCAGGGCTGTGCTCAGATCATGGAAATGCTTCCCGAGGCAAAGGGGATATTCCTCCTTCCGCCAAGCTACAATGAGCTTGAAAAGCGCTTGCGCGGCAGAGGTACGGAAACAGAGGAGAAGATCTCTAAAAGACTTGAAACTGCTCGCACAGAGATCGCCCAGGCGTATCGCTTCGACCATTTCGTCATTAATGACGATGTTGATGCCGCCGCTGCAAGAATTCTTGATATCATCAGAGAATACAGAGATTGATTTTTTAGATTTTGATTTTTACAAAAAATTTCAGGAGGATTTTTACTATGTACAAACCATCTATCGACGATATGCTTGAAGGCAGACAGAGCCGCTATTCTCTCGTTATTGCTGTTGCAAAACGCGCAAGAGAGATCACAGACGATTACAACGAGCGTGAAGAGGTTTGCGACGAGAAGCCTGTTCTTTTGGCTATCGATGAATTTAAACAGCATAAGTACGATATTATCGAAGAAGAGAGTATCCATAACTGATGAGCGAGCTTATCGCAAGAACGGCTGTCGAAAAAACGCTTTACAGCTTCGACAAGCCGTTCGACTATATTGTACCCCTTTTTTTGAAGGACAGAGTCTTTGTTGGCTCTCGTGTTCTCGTTCCGTTTGGCAGCGGAAACAAAAAACGTCAGGCGATAGTAACAAAGCTGTTTGAACAGGAAATACCAAACCCAAAGCTTAAAGCTATTGCTTCCGCACCTGACGACTATCCGCTTCTGACAAAGGAGCTTACGGAGCTTTCCGGTACTCTTTCAAAGCGCTGCTTCTGCACCCAGTTTGACGCGGTAAAGGCAATGCTTCCCGTGGGGATAAACTATAAAATATCCTCGGTTTATTCTGTCGCAAAGACTTTTTCCGAGGTTGATCTGACAGCTCCGCAAAAGGAGCTTTTAGATCTTATGCCGTGTGCCGGAAAAACGATCTCGCAGGAAACACTTTTTAAAAAACTGGGCTCAGACTGTGAAACAAAGGAGCTTTGCGAGCTTATCTCTTTCGGTATTATCCGAAAAACAGAAAAGGCCCTCCGCAAGGTGCGTGACGCTGCGGAAACAATGCTCAGAGTGCGTTATTGCAGCGATATGCCTCCGCTTACGCCGCGTCAGAACGAGGTCTATTCTCTTCTTGAGCAGGTCGGAGAGGTTTCCGAACGTGAGCTGCGTTATTTTACAGGCGCAGGCAAAAGCGTTATAGACGCTCTTATCCAGAAGGGAGTTTGCGAAACGTTTAGCAGAGAGGTGTTCCGCACTCCGGAAGCTTATTCCCAGGAAAGCAGCGGTGAGATCGTTCTTACGCAGGAGCAGGATGAAGCTTATAAAACGCTTCTTTCGCTTTTTGAAAGCGAAAAACCGGCTGCTTCTTTGCTCTATGGAGTAACCGGTTCGGGCAAAACGTCTGTTTTTATGAAGCTCATGGAGCAGGCTGTTAAAACGGACCGCGGAATTATTGTAATGGTTCCCGAGATCGCTCTGACTCCTCAGCTTGTCATGAAATTTAAAGCCCGATTCGGACAGCAGGTAGCTGTATTCCACAGCGGTCTGTCTATGGGAGAAAGACTTGACGAATGGAAACGAGTTCGCAAAGGAAAGGCAAAAATTGCGGTAGGAACAAGAAGCGCAGTCTTTGCTCCTTTTGAGAAGATCGGCCTTATTATTATGGACGAGGAGCAGGAATATACATATAAGTCGGAGCAAACCCCGCGGTTTCATGCACGCGACGCTGCAAAGCTGCGCTGCGCTGCAAATAATGCTTTGCTGCTTATGGCAAGCGCCACGCCGTCCGTCGAAAGCAGCTTTTATGCTGAAGAAGGCGTTTATACTCTCTGCACATTAAAGAGTCGTTACGGATCGGCAAGACTGCCGGAGGTCATTGTCGCAGATATGAATGAGGAGCGCGTTATTGGGAATACTACAGGTTTCAGCGAGGCTCTTCTGAAAGGTCTGGAGGACAATCTTGAAAGAGGAGAGCAGTCGATAATTCTGCTCAATCGCCGCGGTTACAATACTGCGGTAACATGCAAAAGCTGCAATGAAGCTGTAACCTGTCCGGGCTGTAGTATTTCCCTTACTTATCATGCTGATAACGGCAGGCTTATGTGCCATTACTGCGGCTTTTCAATGCGTATCACCGACGAATGTCCAAAGTGCGGCTGCCGTGAATTGAAATTTACGGGCAGCGGCACTCAGCGCGCAGAAGAAACACTTGCTCAGCTGCTTCCGAAAGCGCGTGTTCTCAGGCTTGACGCTGATTCAACCCTTGCAAAGCAGGCGCATGAGATAAAGCTAAATGATTTTCGAGAGGGTAAATATGATATACTTTTAGGTACTCAGATGGTTGCCAAAGGTCTGGATTTTCCCCGGGTCACTCTGGTTGGCGTCCTTTCGGCAGATCAGGCACTGTACGGTGAGGATTACCGCAGCTATGAACGTGCATTTTCACTGCTCACTCAGGTGGTAGGACGTTCAGGACGCGGAACACGCCCCGGCGTTGCCGTCATTCAGACATATACGCCTGAAAACCCACTGATAGCTCTTGCAGCCGCACAGGATTACGACAGCTTCTATGCTTCCGAAATAAAACTGCGCAAGGCTATGCTTTATCCGCCATTTGCAGATATCTGCATGATCGGTTTCACAAGTGAAAATGAACTGATGTGTAAAAAAGCAGCCGATGAATTTTCAAACAGGCTCTGTTCGGTACTGAAAGAAAACTACGCCGATCTGCCTGTAAGGATACTCGGGCCGTCGCCTGCTTCAGTTTATAAGATCAGCAGACGATACCGCTATAAGTTAATATTGAAATTTAAAAATTCGCGTCGGTTTCGTCAGATGCTTTCGCAGACGCTTGTCGCCTTTTCTAAGGAAAGACAGTTTGGCGAGGTATCTGTTTTCGCCGATGTCGATCCGGAAAATATAATGTGATATTGAAATAAGGAGATTTGTTTTATTATGGCATTGAGAGATATAGTCAAAGAGGGCGATAAGATCCTTACAAAGACCTGCCGTCCTGTAGTAAAGTTTGACGCGAAGCTTGCTGTGCTTCTTGATGATATGGCGGAAACGCTGAAAATTGCCGACGGTGTAGGACTAGCTGCTCCGCAGGTGGGGATACTCCGCAGAGTTTGTATTGTAGATATTGGTGATGATGAAGGTCTGATCGAGCTTGTAAATCCGCAGATCATTGATGAAAGCGGTAAGCAAAGCGGCGCGGAAGGCTGTCTTTCATTCCCGAATCAATACGGCGTAGTTGAACGCCCGATGTTTGTCACAGTTAAAGCACAGGACAGGAACGGCAACGAGTTTACTATTAAAGGCGAAGGTCTTAAAGCACGTGCTTTCTGCCACGAGATCGACCATCTTAACGGCGTTGTGTTTAAGGAACGCGCTGAAAGAATGTTAAGTCCCGAAGAAGTAGAGCCTGCATAAGCGGAGGTACGCATGAATATTGTTTTTATGGGAACTCCCGATTTCGCCGTTCCCTCACTTGAAGAGCTTGCAAAAAACGAACGCTTTACAGTCCGCGCCGTTTACACTCAGCCCGATAAGCCGGTAGGACGGAAAAAGATAATAACTCCGCCGGACGTTAAAGTGTGCGCGCTGAAATATGGTCTGCCCGTGTATCAGCCAGATACTCTGCGTTCGGCTGATGTCGAAGCACAGATAGCTTCCTTTAAGCCCGATGTGATCGTCGTTATCGCCTATGGCAAAATTCTGCCGGAGAATATCCTTGATATTCCAAAATACGGCTGCGTAAATATTCATGGCTCGCTGCTGCCGAAATACCGCGGCGCTGCACCGATACAGCGTGCAGTTATAGACGGCGAAAAGACTACGGGAATAACTTCAATGAAAATGGACGTTGGTCTTGATACCGGAGATATGATAAAAAAATACGAAACTGAAATTTTGCCCGAGGAAACAGCAGGAGAGCTTTTCGATCGTCTTGCAGGTGCTGCGCCGTCGCTTCTTATAGATACACTTGACGCTCTGGAAAACGGTACGGCGGTTTTTGAAAAGCAGAACGACGAGCTTTCATCATATGCAAAGCCGCTTTCAAAAGATGAAGCTGTTATTGACTGGACGTCCGGCGCAAACGCTGTGCATAATAAGGTTCGCGGCATGAATCCCTGGCCTGTTGCATATACTGACTTCAAGGGCAAAAAGCTAAAGGTCTTTTCAACTAAGCCGTGCAAAGGCTCGGGAAGCCCCGGTGAGATCATTTCGCTGACTCCCCCTGTTATTGCCTGCGGAGACGGCGCTGTGGAGCTTCTGTCGGTGCAGCTTGAAGGAAAAAAGCAGATGTCTGCGGAGGACTTTTTCAGAGGACAGCACATAGATATCGGCGAAACTATATGATAAAAATTTAATTTATCGTTTTTTAACATGATATTGGAAACAAATGAAAAATACAAGATATATTATTTATAAAGCTCTTATTCGCGTAGAAGATGATGCAGCATATTCAAATATCGTTCTGGACGAAGTCCTTTCCGATAAGGAGCTTGATAAGCGCGATAAGGCGTTTATTTCAAATATTTTTTACGGAGTTCTTGAACGAAGAATAACTCTTGACTACATTATCCGAAGCTTTTCAAGCGTAAGACTAAAAAAAATCGAACCAAAAGTGCTGATTATTCTGCGCATGTCGGTCTATCAGCTCGTTTTTATGGACAAGGTTCCCGACAATGCTGCTGTAAACGAAGCTGTTTCTCTTTGTAAAAAGGAAAAGCTTTACCGTTCTTCCGGTTTTGTCAACGGTCTTCTGCGAAGCCTTACTCGTGCAGATGACCGATTTCCTCTTCCGGACAGCGCCGATACAGTGAAATATTTTTCCGTAAAGTATTCATGCCCCGAAAGCATTGTTTCACAGTGGATAAAAGATTACTCACAAGATGTGGCAGAGGATATTTTAAAATCCTTGTCCGGACGTCCGCCTATATATATCCGCGTCAATTCGCTTAAAACTAATCCCGATGAGCTTATCGCTCTGCTGAACAGGGAAAATGTCACTGCTGAAAAGACCTGTCTTCCAAATGCGCTGTCACTTGTGAATTCAGGTTCGGTGGCGGAGCTTGAAGCGTATAAAAACGGACTGTTTCACGTTCAGGATCTTTCGTCGCAGATTTGCTGTGAAGTATCGGGCGTAAAAAGTGGAGATACTGTTTGCGATGTCTGTGCAGCTCCCGGCGGAAAATCTCTGACATTAGCACAGTATGCCGTAAATGGCAAGGTCTTTTCATATGACGTTTATGAGCATAAGATATCTCTGATATCTGCTTCTGCAAAAAGGCTTGGGATAAATAATATCAACGCCGCTGTCAGAGACGCCGGCGATTTTTCGCAAACACTCCCCATATCAGATTTAATACTATGTGATGTACCTTGTTCCGGTCTCGGAGTTCTCAGGAGAAAGCCCGAAATCCGCTATAAGGAGGATACCGGAACTGATTCGCTGCCGGATATACAGCTTTCAATACTTGAAAATTCCTCTCGTTTTGTAAAGCCCGGAGGAATTCTTGTTTACTCGACCTGCACCCTTTGCAGAAGAGAGAACAATGAAAATGCTGAGCGCTTTCTGAGTAAGCACACAGAGTTTGAGCCTCTGAATATTTCCTTACCCGATGGAGTTTCCCGAACTGTTGCTGAAGCTGACAACTGCCTCACTCTTTTTCCCCAGACAAACGGTACAGACGGCTTTTTTACGGCTCTTTTTCGCAGAAAGGAAGATGAAAAATGAGTACGCCAAAATCGAGAAAGGCTCGTCACAGTGAAGAGTATATTCAGCCCGTATATCAGCAGCAAAATGGTAATAACGTTCAGCAGGATACTAATTATACGCCTGTTGAGCAGGAGGTCGTTTTTGACGCCGATTCCGTAAATCAGGCAGGTCAGGCTGCATTGTACCTTGCAATGATACCCTGGATAAAAAATAATCTAAAGGGTCTGCTGCTGAAGATGATAATTGTTTTTGTTGGTGTATCATTTGTATTTCGGACAGCTGTGGTAAACGCACACCGCGATTTTATGTGGGAAAGCTGCGTTCATGCCGATTATACCGATGTGGAATACAGATATGATGATGACGCTGATGATACGTATCTCTATACATATGAGTATACATACGAAGGACAGACCTACACCGGGGAGATCGTTGAGTACTCACCTATAAGTAACAGCGAATTCAGGGAAGGAATATACGTTTATATTGACAAAAATCACCCTCAGAAATCAGAGTACCACGAGCTATGAACATTTTTGTTACTGTGGGTATTGTGGGAGCAATGATATATATAATATGCGCAAAAATGAAATTTAATGGGCGTACATGGGAAAATGCGCAGTGACCAGGTGCAAATTTTCGGAGGATATATTATGAAGGATATAAGATCATATTCGCTTGACGAACTGACCGAGGAGTTTAAATCAGAGCTTGATCTTCCGGCATTTCGCGCAAAGCAGGTGTATAAATGGCTTGCCGACGGCGCTGAAAGCTTTGATGAGATGACGAATATTTCCAAAGAAATGCGTAACAATCTTAGTAATACTTATTACATCTCTGTTGCAACCATTGAAAAAAAGCTGGTTTCGGTTTATGATAAAACAGTTAAGTATTTGTTTTCCTTCCACGACGGCGAAATGGTGGAAAGCGTAGTTATGCATTATCATCATGGTCATACGATCTGTATTTCAACTCAGGTCGGCTGTAAGATGGGGTGCACGTTCTGCGCCACAGGTCAAAGCGGTTTTTCACGTGATCTTATGCCTTCGGAAATGCTCGCACAGATACACGCCGCGCAAAAGGATCTCGGTATAAGGATTTCAAATATTGTTCTGATGGGTATGGGCGAACCTCTTGATAATTATGATAACGTTATCAGGTTTTTGAGGCTTGTGTCCGATGAGAATAATCTTAATATCGGCATGAGGCATATTTCTTTGTCTACCTGCGGTCTTGTTAACAGGATAAAGGAGTTGGAAAAGGAAAAATTACAGCTTACGCTCTCTGTTTCTCTTCATGCTCCGAATGACGAGATCAGAAGCCGCACTATGCCGGTAAATAAGCGTTATCCGATAAACGAGCTGCTGGAAGCCTGCCGCAGTTATGCAAAGGCTACTGGCAGAAGAATATCCTTTGAGTATGCGATGATAAGCGGAGTCAATGACAGCGATCAATGTGCAAAGGAGCTTGCTTCTAAGCTCAAGGGTATGCT
>CACYDO010000149.1 GCA_902773165.1 uncultured Ruminococcus sp.
AAGAAATGCTTATTGAAGTAAATACGCGATACTCTGTGGCGGATGAGCATTACCCTGTCTTCATTATTCGGGTCGGGACCGCCTTTTTCGAGGGGCTTTTCTCTGCCAAGCTTTTCGTCATCAAAGCTGTTAACGCCCTGTATCGGCATCATCTTGCGCCACCACTGCATAACGCTCTCGTCCTTTGAGAAGAAGCGGTGACCGCCGATATCCATTCTGTTGCCGTTGTATCTTACTGTCTGAGAGATACCGCCGATTACATGGGAGCTTTCGAGTATCGTTACGTCATAGTCCTTTTTTCCGCCGTCTTTAAGCAGCTCGTAAGCCGCAGTAAGACCTGCCGGACCTGCGCCTATTATTACTACTTTTTTTCTGTTATCTGCCGCGCCTGCCGACGTTTTTTCAAGCTTTGCGCCGGACTTTGAGTTTTTATTCTTCATGACATATTCCTCCGGGAACAATTTCATTTTATTCTGTTGTCAACAAAAGTATGGAAAACCAAATACATAGTACAACGTTTCCGGCGCACCTCGTTATTCGCCGCTCGTTTCTTCTGTTTTTCTGTAAAGAATGAATTTTCTTGCGCAGAAATTCCATATATAAACCAAAACGGTAGCGACAAGCTTTCCTGCGATATAATACTTATCAGCAGGGAGCAGCGCTCCAAACGTTTCGTTTTTTACAAAATAACCTTCGCCAAAGATGCCTTCCATTGCAAATGGTGCAATGATAAGCTGCGTCAATCCAAGTCCTATTATACCTATAACGCCAAATGCGATGAAATCGAACACACGGTTCTTCACTTTCGCTTTTGAGAAGACCCAGAATGTAGAAACAATATAATTTACCGTAAGACCGGCAATGAAACCAAAAACCGCTGCCACAGCCTCGGACGTTCCCACCAGCTCCCGGAAAATTATCATTATTCCGAAATCGGCAACCGTCGCAATGCCTCCGACAAAAAGGCTTCTGAAAAACTGGATAAAGGTGTTGTTTGTTTCCTCCACAAAGAGGATATTGAACCATTTTTTTATCATTTTATCCACTGCTCCGAAATTATGAATTTATCAAACCACAAACAATATTATCTTATCACAAGTTGGGAAATAATACAATATCTTCCGGATATTTTCTACTATTTTACCAAATTTTAATTTCTCTGGTCACTTAGTTCGCAAGATATATTAGCTTTTAAGAAAAAAAGCCTTCCCATTCTTTAAGAAGAGGAAGACTTTTTCGGTAATATAAGGTTATACAGATTTTCCGATATTTCCGCTGTCATCACCGAAGCCTACGGAATAACGCAGAACTATCAGCGCGTCCTGAGCAGTAACTGCGCCGTCGCCGTCAACGTCAAAGACAATCAGATTATCTACATCTGCAAGAGCTGCCGAAGCACGAAGGATAATAAGTGCGTCCTCAGATGTTACGGCATTATCGTAATTAACGTCGCCTACCATACCTGTTTTCTCGGGTTCATCGGGAGTATTGGGCGTGTCGGGAGTTTCAGAGGTTTCACTTTTTTCCGTATCGGAATTATCATCTTTCGGAGTTTCGCTGCTTGTATCGCTGTCGTTTACAGTTGGCTGCTTGTCTGTGCTTGTGTCGCTGTCGTTTACAGCAGGCTTACTATCTGTATTTGTGTCGCTGTCGTTAACAGCAGGCTTACTATCTGTGTTTGTATCGCTGTCGTTAACAGCAGGCTTACTATCTGTGTTTGTATCGCTGTCGTTTACAGCAGGATTACTATCTGTGTTTGTATCACTGTCGTTTGCAGCAGGCTTACTATCTGTGTTTGTATCACTGTCGTTTACAACAGGCTTATTATCTGTGCTTGTGTCACTGTCGTTTGCAGTCGGCTGGTTGTCTGTGCTTGTGTCGCTGTCAGTTGCTGTCGGCTTCTTGTCGCTGTCAGTTACTGTCGGCTTCTTGTCGCCGTCCGTTGCAGTAGGCTTCTTGTCGCTGTCAGTTGCTGTCGGCTTCTTGTCGCTGTCAGTTGCAGTCGGCTTTTTGTCGCTGTCAGTTGCAGTCGGCTTTTTGTCGCTGTCAGTTACAGTCGGCTTTTTGTCACTGTCAGTTACAGTCGGCTTTTTGTCGCTGTCAGTTGCTGTCGGCTTTTTGTCGCTGTCAGTTGCTGTCGGCTTTTTGTCGCTGTCAGTTGCTGTCGGCTTATCACTGTCAGTCGATTTATCCGTATCGCTCGTTTTAGGAACAAAAGGAACAAAAGGAAGGACTATACTTCCGTCATCATTTGCCTGAGATGAAACGGGTATAGCGGCATACGCGGTAGTATTTGCAGCTGCAAATATAGTCATTGCAAGCGAAAAGGTAAGCGCAAGTGATAAAACTTTTTTCATAAACTGATCTCCTTTTTTAAACTCTGTATATTATAATGAAAAGTAAGAGCCAATATGATCTCTGTTGAGGTGTTCTCCGATGACGATAATTATCGGCTGACCAGTGCGTATTTCGCGGATATTGAATTTTCCTGCCGCTGCATTTAACTCATACCAGTGATTATCGCTGAAGGTGAAGCCCTTTACACGAAAAACATTACCGCAGCGATCATCAGACATGATCTTTCGGGCTATCTGACGAAGATCATCAGGAGAAGGTGACAGATTCATAAAGTAAACCGAACTATAGCCTACGGGTTCTGCACATAGCTTTACAAAATCGGTCTCCTTACAGCCGCATGACGAAATCTCGTCGTAATCGTCCTCCGTAAGGTAATCCCAAGGTTTTGCAATATAGTATGAAAACGGGTCGCGGTCGGCATGAATTCTGGCCATTGCCGAACGGATACGCTCAACAGCAGCTTTGATATCGTCAGACCCTACCTCGCTGCAATGACTGAAAACGATCTTACCTGCGGCGGCAGCCTGAGAAGCAAGAAGATACTCAGATTCTTCCGAAAGCTCGTTTCCGGGAGTCGGGTCTGCAACAGCGATAACGCTGCCAGTTTTGTACCATTTATCAAGAGGCGATTCACGCAATGTGTCGAAAAATTCATCCACATCGAAGATACCGGAGGGTTCAATTACAACTCTTGAATACCCTGACATTGCAATAGCTATCAGCTTAGTTTTGAACCTGCGCTGATGACAATCTCTGTCGCAGGCTCCGGAAACCATTTCAAGACCGCAGCCGATGTCTGTAAGCTCCTGCAAAAGCATTGTATCAACATTTACTGCGCCGAAGTCGTTCTCTAATATACACACTTTTTCTCCTTTGTGCAAAAGATAACGAACATACTTCTTAATAAACGTTGTTTTTCCCGAACCGAGAAAGCCGGTAATAAGGTCAGCGGTAATCATTTTGAATGCTCCTTCCACTCGTATATTTTAACACAAACGGCCTTCATTTTCAATAGATAAGAGCAAAATTCGTTGACAAAACTCAAATATAGCCATATAATTAATGTGTATATTTGTTTTCATACAAAATCCAGTATAAAGGAGATCATGTCAATGAATAAGAAATCAATTCTGCGCAGGAGCTTGTGTCTGCTGCTCGGTGCGCTGATGGTCTGCCCTCCTCTTGGACTTACGGCAGGGGCTGAATCAGCAGTAGAATCCGAGATCGGTACAGAGGCTTATGCGGCAGGAAAACCCAGCTTGAATTTCTCGATCAAGTCGGCTGCAGCAAAGCTTGCGGCTCTTATACCGAGCGCTGCTGAAGATAACACGCTGCTTGCCTCTCACACAGATGACAAAACTGAGGTCACCGACAGCGGTGAATGCGGCGAAAACATAAACTGGGAGCTTCATAAAAGCGGAACGATCTACATTTTCGGCACGGGAGAAATGCCCGAAACGAGCTGGACAGACAGTGCTGATAAGATCACGGGAGTTGTTGTTGAAGAGGGTGTAGAAAGTATTTCCAGAAATGCTTTTTACAATTGCCGCAACATCACTGCTATATCCTTTCCTGAATCTCTCACAACGATCTGCGGCAGAACATATAGTTACAACCACGATGGTGACCACGGTGCTTTTGAAGGCTGTATTTTGCTCAAAAGCCTGAAATTTGCAAATGGTGTTCAGAATATCGGAAGAAATGCATTCAGCGGATGTACAAAGCTTGAAGCTGTAAGCTTTGGCACAGGGCTAAGCTCAGTCGGACCGTTTGCGTTTTATAACTGTGACAAGCTAAAGACAGTTGTTTTTTCGAAAACAGATTATGCTCCTGTTATTGAAGAACAAGCCTTCCGCAACTGCACAAGCTTGTCTGAGATAGAAATGGAAACAAGTGTTTACTCGATCGGCTACGCAGCATTTGCCGACTGTACGGCGATCAAAACGATCACTTTACCCGATTCTGTACAATCAATAGGCATGGACGCATTTATGAATTGTACATCGCTTGAAGCTGTCACTCTTTCGGAAGGTATTGAAGAAATTGGCAGAGGTGCATTTTACAATTGCCGAGACCTTACAACCATCAACTTCCCCGAAACACTCAGAAACATTTACGGCAGAAATTACAACTACACCCACGATGACGATTACGGCGCATTTGAAGCATGCATACTTTTAAAGAACATTAAATTCCCTTCAAGTCTTGACTTCATAGGGAGACAGGCGTTTTCTGACTGTACAAAGCTCGAAGAGGTAAATTTCGGCGACGGACTGACAACTCTCGATTACGCTGCTTTCAGAAACTGCACAAGGCTTAAAAAGGTAGTCTTCCCTGAAATAAAATATGATCTTTCTATCGGCGGAGAAGCGTTCAAGGGCTGCACTGCACTTACCGAATTGACATTATCCGAGGGCATTTCCTCGATCGGTTATGCGTCGTTTGCAAACTGCACTGCATTATCTAAGGTGACTACTCCTCTCAGTCTCAGAACGATCGGGCAAAACGCGTTTCTTGGCTGCACAGGGTTGACAAATGTTGTACTCTCCGAAGGTGTTGAAGACATCAACAGAGGTGCATTCTATAATTGCACAAAGCTTTCAGCTATCAATTTCCCCGAAACGCTCAGAAATATTTACGGCAGAAATTACAACTACAACCACGATGATGACTACGGTGCATTCGAATCCTGCACAGCACTTAAAAAAGTAGAATTCCCGTCAAGCCTTGATACTATAGGCAGACAGGCATTCCAGAACAGCACTGCGCTCGATACGGTAACATTCGGCGAAGGACTTTCCGTTCTTGCTCCTCTCGCATTTTCCGGCTGTACGGGGCTAAAGACAGTTTCCTTCCCGGAAATGAAATACGATCTCGTTATCGACAGCGAAGCGTTTCTCGGCTGTACAGCCCTGAACAGTCTTAACCTTAATAAAGGTATCGTTGAGATTGGTTGGGCTGCTTTCCGCGGCTGTACGCTTCTTAAAAGCGTTGATATCCCCGATACTGTAAAAAATATCAGAGAAAACTCCTTTGCTGACTGTGCTATTCTCTCAAAGGTCACTCTGCATGAGGGTCTGGAAATTATCAGCGGCGGCGCGTTCTATAACTGCCCGAAGCTCAGAACAATAAACATACCGAATACAGTAACTACGATCGGCGGCAGAAGCTACAGTTATAATCATGATAATGACTACGGCGCTTTTGAAAGCTGCCCCGGACTTATCGCTGTTGGCTTTACAAACACGACAAGCACCATCGGCAGAAACGCCTTTAACGAATGCTCACACCTCGCCGACGTATATTACTACGGCACACAGGACGAATGGCTCGAGATCGCAATAAGTGACGGCAACGATCCGCTTACAAACGCAAATATCCACTACAGCTCTTCCATGCCTGATATTCCCGATGAGCCTGAAACGGATACTGCTGCGGCAGATAAGCAGTCCGATGTAACGTCCGATGCTGACACTCAGTCTGACGTTAAGACGGATACGGAGATCGCCGCAGAAACTGATACAGACACACAGTCCGAAACAGACAC
>CACYDO010000150.1 GCA_902773165.1 uncultured Ruminococcus sp.
CTGATTCTATCGGTCAGGGCAACATGAGATGCTACGTTCTTCAGACAGCTGGTGCTCCTTCCGGCAAGATTGGTACGGACGGCACATACCTCAAGTAATATAAACAGAATTAATCCTTATGAGAGCCGTACTCCACTCGGGTACGGCTCTTAAAGTTTTACAAATTTTCTTTGACATATTGGGGGTGTAATGGTATAATTTATATATTAATATATAAATTATTGTGTGCTGTTTGGCACACTTTCAGAAGGAGTTTTGCTGTATGAAAATTTCGGTTCTTGGCTGCGGCAGATGGGGTGCGTTTATTGCGTGGTATCTGAATAAAATTGGTCACGATGTTATGTCGTGGGGACTTTCTGACGCTCCACAGTTAATAGAGTTAAAAAATACGCGCAGCAACGGTATGCTGACGTTTCCGGATTCTCTGGAAATATCTGATGATCTTGAAAAAGCAGTGACACGCGCGGAGATCATTGTCATTTCGATAAGCTGTCAGGCGCTGCGTTCATTCCTCAACGATGTGAAAAAGTATGACCTTACCGGGAAAAGCTTCGTTCTTTGTATGAAGGGAATAGAAGAGGGAACAGGCTGCCGCCTTACTCAGGTCGTTGGAGATGTTCTCGGCGATATTCCCGTCGCTGTGTGGGTGGGACCCGGACATCCGCAGAATTTTGTAAACGGAATACCAAACTGCATGGTTATTGACAGCGCTTACAGCGATCTTAAAATTAAGCTTGTAGAGGAATTCTCCAGCAGCCTTATCCGCTTTTATTTTGGTGCCGATCTTATTGGCAGCGAGGTTGGCGCGGCTGCAAAGAATGTTATCGGTATTGCCGCAGGTATGCTTGACGGTATGGGCTATGGCTGCCTTAAAGGTGCTTTGATGAGCCGCGGAACACATGAGGTCGGTAAGCTCATTAAAGCGATGGGCGGCAGTGAGTACTCAGCTTACGGCCTTTGCCATCTGGGCGATTATGAAGCTACTTTATTTTCACAGTTCAGTCAGAACAGAATGTTCGGTGAAACATTTGTTAAGGGCGAAAAATATACTAAGCTTGCAGAGGGTGTTGCTACGTGCCGCGCGCTTGTAAGTCTTTCGCATAAGTACGGTGTTGAAATGCCGATCGTGAATTCTGTAAGAGCTATGCTTGCAGGCGAGGTTGATGCTAAAAAAGCTCTTGACGAGCTGTTTAACAGAAGAATAAAATCGGAGTTCGATATTATACTTTAATCTATGGTGAGAATAATGACCAAAAACAAATTAATTAAGCTGCTGTCAGTTTTGTTGGCAGCTGCTGCGATCTTTTCATTTTCCGGCTGCGATGAGGAGCTGCTTGAAGCGTTTTTTTCTGAAGAAAACGTGGATGTCGATTCCTCAAATGAGAACCGTGAGGGACCTTACGAGGTCGTGAAGGTTGTTGATGGCGATACTATTAAGCTGATGATCGACGGAGAGAAGAAAAATGTCCGGTTGATCGGCGTTGATACTCCCGAGTCGGTTCACCCCGACGCTTCTAAAAATGTACCCGAGGGAACTCTTGCTTCCGATCATACAAAGGCGCTTGTCGGCGATAATATGCTGTATATCGAGTATGGCGTCGAACGAGAGGATCACTACGGCAGACCGCTGTGCTACGTTTATCTGCCCGATGGAACGATGCTAAATGAACAGCTTCTGATAGACGGCTACGCAGATGTTCTGTTTGTCGGAAGTAAGAACAGCATGTATAAGGATCACTTCTATGAGCTTCGCGATGAGGCGCGCGATGCAGGAAGAGGGCTTTGGAGCACGGGCGTTTTCGATAAGGATTAACCTCTGCACAAAGATTTGTGCTGCTAAGAGCTGATTTAAACACGGCAGGAGTTTTGTTATGATCGAATTTAACGATGAAATCGGAGCATATGTAATTGAATATGATGATGCTTTTATTTGTTGGGAAGAAGAACCCGATGACGATTATCAGAAAATTGCAGATGATGTGAGAAACGCATATAACCGTAATATCAAACATATTGCCAAGGCGGTTTTTACTGAGATAAAAGAGATATTTAATGTGGCAGATGTTGAGGAGGTTATTGCAAAACTTGGTAAACCACAAATCTACATAGATAACGAACAAGTGGTATATTGCGAAAATAGCTTCGATGATACACATATAATCAGCTTCGAGTATTCAGATAATGAATTTAAAGATATTCAATATGTGTCGGTTGACGGTTGATTTTTGAACTGATTTTTTAGTACCGTATATTTAGATAAAATAAGGGGAAATATGCAATGAAAAAATTAATGGCAGGCGTGCTTTCAGCGATCGTGCTGCTCGGTGCAGTCACATTTTCGGGTTGTGAGGAAAAAACGTTTGATTTCGGCGGACAGGTGTTTGATTATGATGTAACGGAGATCGAGGTATTTGATGTGGATTATTCCGACCTTTCCTTCGATGAACTGGAAAAATGTGAGCAGCTTTCATCTCTTACGCTTGAAAACTGCGGTATCTCGGATCTGTCGCAGATAGGAAAGCTGACAGGCTTGAAAAGATTGACGTTAAAAGGAAACATTATCAGTGATCTTTCCGCGCTATCCGGACTTACGCAGCTTCAGACTCTCGTTGTATCGGAAAACAATATAGAGGATATCTCAATTGTAAGTAAATTTCCGGAACTAACATATCTTGACTTCGGAAAAAATCCCGTTTCGGATATCTCTGTTGTAGGTTCTTTGAAAAAACTGGAAACGCTTTATGCCGACGAAACAGCCGTTACCGATGTTTCGCCTGTTATGGGGCTGAAGGAGATGAAAGAGCTTTATCTCGGGAATGACGAAATAAGCAGTCTTGACGGCATTTCAGAGCTTGAATATCTTCGAACGCTTGACGTTTTTTCTACCGGCATGACCGACATTGAACAGATCTGTTCGCTTCCCCAGATGAGAGCGCTTTATCTTGGGGATAATCCCGGAATAACCGATTTTTCTCCGATAACAAAGCTTGATAAGCTCGAGATCCTGCATGTTGAGAACTGTTCAGTCGAAGATGTTTCTCCGTTTGCGTCGTTGCCTGCGCTCAGTGAGCTTGTGATCACAAATGACGCGGTTCGTGACATTATGCCGCTTGCTTCGCTCGAAACTCTGAAAACGCTCAACATTGAAGGAGATTATATGGTTTCAAAGGAAGCGTTGGAGGAATTTACAGCTGCCTGCCCTAATTGCGAGGTCATTCATTCCGAGCTGAAAACGGCTTCCGAGGTAGCGAAGCTTTATCCTGAGCTGACTGAGGAGGATAAGAAAAAGGCTGCATTGGAACGCGAAAGGGAGCGCTTTGCCGACGAGGTTCTCGATAAGCTCGGTCAAAGCTGATATTTGCCGGAAAATAATATAAAACAAAAAACAAAAATAACAAAGAAGCTGATGATTTCTGTTTATGCAGGATACATCAGTTTTTTTATAATTCAATTTAATTTTTATACACCTCTTTAATATTTTACAGAAATGTGATATAATGAAAAAAGTGGTATGTGAAGGTGGTGAAGTCATTATTTTGCCGTTATTCTTATACCGGTTAGTATCTTGATGTGTGAAGAAGATGCTGAACAGATTTTTATGAAAGGAATGATATAAATGTCTGAAAAAAATGAACAGACGGAAAAGAAATCAGAAGCGGCTCTGCTGAAAGAGAAGCTTGCCGCAAAAAAGCCTTCGGGTAAGCTGGAGCTTGATAAGGAAGTTATCGCAAAAGCTGACGAATTCTGCGAGGGCTACAAAGCTTTTATGAAAACAAGCAAGGTTGAGCGCGAGGCTGTCAGAACAACTAAGAAAATTGCCGAGGAACATGGCTTCGTTGAGTACGAGCAGGGAAAATCTTATAATCCCGGCGATAAGATCTACGTTATCAACAGAGGTAAAAATATCGGTCTTGCCGTTATCGGCAAAAACGGCACGAAAAACGGCGTTAAGCTCGTTATCGCTCATATTGATTCCCCAAGACTTGACCTTAAACCAAATCCGCTTTATGAAGCGAATGATCTTGCACTGTTTAAGACGCATTATTACGGCGGTATCAAAAAATATCAGTGGACGGCTATTCCGCTTGCTCTTCACGGCAGAATCGTTCGTCTTGACGGTGAAGCTGTAGACGTTTGCGTCGGCGAGGACGAGGGAGACCCTTGCTTCGTTGTTTCCGATCTTCTTCCTCACCTTGCAAGAGAACAGGCTTCTAAGCCATTATCTAAGGCTATTGAGGGCGAGAGCCTTAATGTTCTCATTGGCAGCAGACCGTTTAATAACGATAAAGAATCTGAGCAGGTAAAGCTTAATATCCTCAATATTCTCTTTGAGAAATACGGTATTATCGAATCAGATTTCCTTTCGGCGGAGCTTGATCTCGTTCCTGCATTTGCACCGCGTGATATCGGTTTTGACAGAAGCCTTATCGGCGCTTACGGTCACGATGATAAGGTGTGCGCTTACCCCGGAGTTATGGCTGCTGTTAACGCTGATACGCCCGAAAGCACGTTTATCACGTTCCTCTGCGACAAAGAGGAAATCGGCTCGGACGGCAATACAGGTATGCAGTCAACGTTCCTAAACAGCTTTATTGAAGATCTTGCAGAGGCAGACGGCGTTGCTTTCCGTCATGTTATGGCGAAATCAAAATGCCTCTCTGCCGATGTTAACGCGGCGTTTGACCCGAACTATGCAAGCGCGTTTGAAGCAAATAACGCAAGCTATCTCAACGGCGGAGTTATCATTACGAAATATACAGGCGCAGGCGGAAAGTATGATACCTCTGATGCTTCTGCGGAGTATATGGGAATTATCCGCAAAATGCTTGAGGATAATGGAGTTCTCTGGCAGACAGGCGAGCTTGGAAAGGTTGACGGAGGCGGCGGCGGAACGATCGCAAAATACGTTGCAAATTATAATGTAGACGTCGTTGACCTCGGCGTGCCGGTTCTTTCAATGCACGCGCCGTTTGAGGTGGTTGCTAAGGTGGACGTATACATGACGTACCTGGCATTTGCCGCGTTCTTGAAGCTTTGATAACAAAATCAAAACGAGGAGTGACTGTTATGCTGACACTTGGCTGTCATCTTTCCGCGTCGAAGGGATATCTCCACATGGGGGAGGAGGCCGTTTCGATCGGCGCGAATACATTTCAGTTCTTTACGCGCAATCCGCGCGGATTTAAGGTCAAAGACCTCGACGTTTCCGACTGTGAAGCGTTCAACAAATATTGGGAGGAGCACAACGGCGGCAAAATTGTTGCCCATGCTCCGTATACGCTGAACGCATGCTCCGCAGACCCACATATACGTGAGCTTGCGCATATGATTATGTCAGATGACCTTGCACGTCTTGAGCATATCAGTGGTGTGTATTATAATTTTCACCCGGGCAGCCACGTAAAGCAGGGTGTAGAGATCGGTACGGATTACATTGTAGAGCTTCTCAACACGCTTATCTCTCCCGAGCAGAAAACTATTGTCCTGCTTGAAACAATGGCCGGCAAGGGCAGCGAGATAGGGCGTACCTTCGAGGAGCTGCGCACGATAATCGACAGAGTTGAGCACAGCGAAAAAATAGGCGTTTGCCTGGATACGTGCCATATCTTTGACGGAGGCTACGATATTGTTAATAACGCCGATGACGTTATGGCGCAGTTTGATAAGGTGATCGGTTTAGACAGACTTTATGCTGTTCATCTTAACGACAGTAAGAATCCGATCGGAAGCCACAAAGACCGCCACGAGCTGATAGGCAAAGGCAATATCGGACTTGACGCGCTTGTCGCGTTTATAAGCCGTCCCGAGATCAGTAAACTGCCGATAATTCTTGAAACACCGAACGATATCCCCGGTTATAAAGAGGAGATATCCATGCTGCGTGAAAAAGCCGAATAGTATTTTCGATATACTTTCGGCGCGGAGATCAACTAACTGTTATACAAAGTAAAAACGGAATTGTGAGCGGCGACACGCCGCCGGAATTGTGAGCGGCGACACGCCGCCGGAATTGTGAGCGGCGACACGCC
>CACYDO010000151.1 GCA_902773165.1 uncultured Ruminococcus sp.
ATTTTGACGGTGAGCTGATACTTCTTGACATCAATCTGCCGTTTACGAACGGTGAAACGCTCCTGCGTGATTTTCGCCGTAAAAGCGATACGCCCGTCATCATGCTCACAAGCCGTGTGACCGAGCTTGACGAGGTGCTTTCTATGAGTATGGGGGCTGACGACTACATCACGAAGCCGTATAACCCGACGATACTGTTATTGAGGATTTCGGCTGTGCTGAAACGGACACGAAAAGCGGAGGTCAGACGCAGCTATCGCGGGCTGATTATCGACACGGCAAAGGGGAGTGTTTCCCTCGGTGACAGATCGCAGATACTCACGAAAAACGAAATGATCATCTTCGGCAGACTTTTAGAACGACAGGGCGAGATCGTAACTCGCGATGAGCTTATGACGGCGCTGTGGGATAACGACGAGTTTGTAAACGATAATGCGTTATCCGTCAACATCAGCCGACTGCGAACGAAGCTGTCCGCTCTCGGCCTTGACGACGCTATCGAAACGCGCAAGAAGCAGGGGTATGTGCTGAAATGAAATCTTTCGATTACATAAAAGACAGACTGACAGCGATTATTATAATGGTGATTGCTGTTATCGTGATTGTTATTTTTATGGCGGCGTTCCGCTCTCCTTTGGAGCTTATCTGTGCCGTGGTGGTAGTAATCGCTCTTGCAGCTTGCGCTGCCTGCGTTCTTGATTATCTGCGCAGACGGACATTCTACGATAAGCTTATCGGAAATCTTGATGAGCTTGACAAAAAGTATCTCATTTCTGAGATGATAGAGGAAGCTGATTTCTATGAAGCGAGACTTATCGCAGATATCCTAAAAGCTACAAATAAATCAATGTGCGACAACGTGGCGTTTTACAAACATGAGAACAGGAGCTTTCGGGAATATATTGATATGTGGGTGCATGAGGTAAAGCTACCCGTGTCATCGCTCGCGCTCATGCTCCATAACGATGGGAATTCGGATAACAAATCCGCCGAACAGCTTCGGCGGATTGACTCCGCCGTTGATACGGTTCTGTATTACGCTCGATGCGAAAACGCCGAGCGTGATTATATCATCAAAGAAATATCCCTTAAAACGGCTGTCAGGAATGCCGTGATAAAATGCCGCGAGGACATTCAGCTAAATAACATCACTCTTGATGTGAATGTGCCGGATATTATGGTTATGACGGACGGCAAGTGGCTTGAATTTATGCTCGTGCAGCTTATCTCAAACAGCATAAAATACAGAAACGATAATCGTGAGAGTATTATTAAAATCACTGCAGAAGAAAGTGCAGAAAGCGCAAAACTGCACTTTTACGATAACGGCATCGGTATCCAGAAAAGTGATCTTGCGTATATTTTCGACAGATCGTTCACGGGCGAGAACGGGCGCATTCGCTCGAAGTCAACGGGAATGGGATTGTATATCGTTAGAAATCTCTGCGAAAAGCTCGGTCATACTGTAAACGCGGAGTCAAATCAAGGCAAGTTCACGGAAATAACGATCACCTTCGGGAAAAATGACTTCTTCAAAATGTAACAATTAACAGCCAAGTATAAGATGCGGCGAGAACTATTATTAGAAATAAAGCTCGACGGAATTGCCTGCAGGCGCCTGCCTGCTGTAACCTTACAAAAATGTAATGTTCCGTAATATTAAAACAGCGACAGCGGAATTAAAATGCTGTATCATATAGTCAAGGGAGGTTTTTACCATGGAATTACTAAAAATACAGCAGATCGAAAAGTATTACGGAACACGCTCAAGCCTTACAAAGGCTATCGATGGCATTTCATTTACCGTGAACAAGGGTGAATTCACGGCGATAATGGGCGCGTCGGGCAGCGGAAAGACCACGCTGCTCAACTGTATCTCGACTATCGACAGGGTAACGGCAGGGCATATTTTTCTCGATGGAGATGATATAACGGAGATCAAGGGCAAGAAGCTCAATCAATTCCGCAGGGATAATCTCGGATTTATCTTTCAGGATTTTAACTTGCTTGACACTCTCACAGCTTACGAGAATATTGCACTTGCGTTGTCTATCCAAAAGAAGTCGCAAAGCGAGATCGACGAGCTTGTGAAAGAGGTCGCAAGGCAGCTTGATATAACAGATGTTCTGGAGAAATACCCGTATCAGATGTCAGGCGGACAGAAGCAAAGAGTTGCAAGTGCGAGAGCTATCGTCACAAAGCCGAAGCTTGTTCTTGCCGATGAGCCGACGGGCGCGCTCGATTCCAGATCGGCTAAAATGCTGTTGGAGCGGTTCAACTATCTCAACCGTGAGCTTGGCACTACAATTATGATGGTAACACACGACAGCTTCACGGCAAGCTACACGAGTCGTGTTATCTTCATCAAGGACGGCAAAATTTTCAGCGAGATCAGCAGAGGCAATGACAGCCGAAAGCAGTTCTTTGACAGGATCATCGACGTAGTTACGCTGCTTGGAGGTGACGTTAGCGATGCTCTTTAAGTTGTCTTTGAGAAATATTCGCAGAAGCCTGCGGGATTATGCGATTTACTTTTTCACTCTCGTTATCGGCGTTTCGGTGTTTTATGTGTTCAATGCGGTCAGCGGGCAGGTCGCAATGACCGTCATAGACACAGACGGAAGAGAGATAGCGCGAGTAATGCAAATGGGCATATCCGCAATGAGTGTATTCGTGGCAGGTGTTCTCGGATTTCTTATCGTTTATGCGAGCCGTTTTATGATGAAGCGCCGCAACAGAGAATTTGCACTGTACCTTATGCTTGGCATGGGTAAAAGGAAAATATCTG
>CACYDO010000152.1 GCA_902773165.1 uncultured Ruminococcus sp.
AAAAGGCGGTCCCGACCCGAATAATGAAGACAGGGTAATGCTCATCCGCCACAGAGTATCGCGTATTTACTTCAATAAGCATTTCTTTGATTACCCCATTTCGATGAAGTGGAGTACGATCAAAAACATGGGCTTTGCTACTACGATGGCGGCAGGCTTCTCCTATATGAAGGCGGCTATTTTCAAGAAGCCCGAGGACAATCTCGGAAATTTCTATATTAACCGCTTTGGCAAAAAGCTTTACAGCATGTTCTTTGAGGGCTATACGGAAAAGCTTTGGGGTCGTCACCCGAGCGAGATCTCCGCAGACTGGGGCGCTCAGAGAGTTAAGGGCCTTTCTATCCGCGCTTTGCTTAAGGATATGTTCAAAAAGGCGTTCGGCAATAAGAAGGACAACAAGGAGGTTGAAACCTCTTTGATCGAGGAGTTCTGGTACCCGAAATACGGTCCCGGTCAGCTTTGGGAAACAGTCGCTTCCGAGATCGAAAAAGCAGGCGGCACAATAAAAATGGGTTATGACGTCAGGAATATCGTGCTGAATAACAACAGCGTAACTCAGGTAGTCTGCGAAACAGAAAACGGCAGCATTACCGTAGAGGGCGATATCTTTATCTCAACCATGCCGGTCAAGGATCTTGTAACAGGCATGACAGGCGATAAGCCGAACGATGATATTGTAGCTATCGCAAAGGGCTTGCCTTACAGAGATTTTGTTACGGTCGGTCTTCTTGTCGATAAGCTCAACCTTAAAAATGAAACAGATATCAAAACGCTCGGCGACATCGTTCCCGATTGCTGGATCTACGTTCAGGATACAAACGTTAAGCTCGGCAGAATCCAGGTGTTCAACAACTGGAGTCCGTATCTTGTAAAGGATCCCGAAAAGCATGTCTGGATCGGTCTGGAGTATTTCTGCGAAGAGGGCGACAGCTTCTGGAACATGAGCGACGAGGAATGCATAAAGTTTGCGGCTAAGGAGCTTCAGACTATGGGTATCATCACCGAGGATCAGGTGATAGATTCTCACCGTGAGCGCATAAAGAAGGCTTATCCGGCATATTTCGATACGTATGCGCAGATGGATCAGCTTGTTGCTCAGCTTGACCAGTATAAGAACCTTTTCTGCATAGGACGAAACGGTCAGCATCGCTACAATAATATGGATCACTCAATGGTAACGGCATTCCGTGCCGTAGACGCCATCAAGTCCGGTTCAACAGACAAGACGGCTGTTTGGAACGTAAACACCGAAAAATCTTATCATGAAACGAAGGACGGAAAATAAGAGATGGCTAAGTCTTCGAAAAAATACAGTTCCTCGGCGAAGCCTAAGGGCGCTCTCAGTGAACGTTCCGACGTTGACGGTGCAGTGATATCACGTACCGTAGGCGTTTTGGGTATTCTTTGCATAGTATGTACGGTTGCCTTCGATAAGTCTAAGGAAATGGGCGGAGCAGTATTTCCGATAATGTCGTTGCTTGCATTGGCATTCTATACGGCCTATTTGTGGTTTTCAAAAAAGCTCACTGTTCAGAACGCAGTGCTTGTCTTATTTGCGGCAGGCTTTATCCTGAGGCTTAATTACGTCCTTTATACTCCATTGTCGGAAACTACGCGTATCCGTCAGCACGATCTGTGGGGCTTCGGAGGAGATAAGGGTCACTCTGCGTATATCGAGCATTTTTACAACAACGGTTTTTCGCTGCCTGATTTTGACCCTACAACAAAAACGCAGTTTTATCATCCGCCGCTGCACCATCTTCTTGCGGCAATGTGGATGCGTATTCTGACTACTTTCGGAATGGGATATTCAAGAGCTATCGGCAGCATGCAGTTTTTAACGCTGTTCTACTCCTCGTGCTGCATGATCGTATGTGAAAGAATATTTGACAAGCTTCGTTTGCAAGGCGCTTACAAGCTGACGGCTCTTTCTGTTGTCGTTTTTCACCCGACATTTATTATCATGGCGGGCAGCGTAAATAACGACATTCTCTCCGTGCTTTTTACGCTTCTTGCCGTATATACGGCTCTGCGCTGGTACAAAGAGCCTACTACGAAAAATATCATGTACATTGCCCTGTCTATCGGTCTGGGTATGTCTACAAAGCTTTCGGTTGCACTTGTTGCGTTCCCTATAGCGCTGCTGTTCCTGATGAAGCTGATAGCCGATAAAAAACGCGTTTATGAGAATTTTACTCAGTTCTGCCTTTTCGGTCTTGTCTGCATTCCTCTGGGACTTTGGTATTCCGTGAGAAATGCCGTGCGCTTTAAGGTACCGTTTACGTACGTGCAGAAGCTTTCGGAGGATTCCGATCAGTATATCGGCGATAAGACGTTCTATGAAAGAATTTTCGATTTCTCATACCACCCGTTTGAAAACGTCTTCCTCAACAGAGAAGCTACCGGCGCGGATTTTTATGAGTATAATCCGTTGGTAGCTATCTGCAAAACGTCGCTTTTCGGCGAGTATAATTTTGCAGATACTAACGAGCATATCACGCCGCTCTGCCGTATCCTGCTTGTGATAAATATCGTAATGATACTGATATCTGTAGCTGCGCTTGTGATGTTTATCGTAAAAAAAGGTAAATATACAGATAATGCCGAGAGAATTTTCCCGATATTCTATCAGCTTCTTATGTTCGGATATTTCATTAAGTTCTGCTTTGATTTTCCGCACAATTGCTCGATGGATTATCGCTATATCGTTCCGACATGCGTGTTGGGCGCGTTCTTCATCGGCGCTGAAATGGAACAGCTGTATACTCAGCTTGAAAAGAAAAACAATACTGCCGCAAAGGCTGTAAAGATAGGTACGATCTCCGCAACGGCGCTGTTCTGTCTGTTTTCTGCGATCGTATTTATTATGCTTGGCGTCAGCACACAGTAAATTACAGAATATTATTATACAAAAATTCGGGGCAGCTTGGTCTGCTCCGTTTTTTTGCTGCTTGCAGTGAATTCTAATGATGTTAAAAATGTCAAATATTCTGTGTATATCTCCGTAAATTAGATTAAAACAGAGAAAAATTGCAGGATTATTAAATTTTTCTT
>CACYDO010000153.1 GCA_902773165.1 uncultured Ruminococcus sp.
CCCTGCGGAATATGCCGTCAGGTACTCAGCGAATTCTGCAAAGGCGACTTTGAAATAATATTAACCGATAAAAACGGGATAAAAAAGCTTTCTCTTTCGGAGCTTTTACCGTTTCCGTTTGAATTGTAACACGGAGGCATGCTAGAATGAAAAAACTATTCCCAAAAACAAATATGTTTGAGGAGGCAAAACGGCAAAGCAAGGGTCACTTTGTCATCGTGGAGATACTTCTGTTTTTACTCGTTCTGTTAGTAGCGGAGATCGTGTCTTCTCTGCCAATATTAGCAGTTGAACTGGTAGATATGACTTCCAATCCGGAAATACTCGACATTGTTTCCAAATTTAACGCCGGTGAGATCACAATGGATGAATACACGGCTGAAATGGCTGCATTTCAAACTAATGGCATATATTTAGTGATCCAGCTTTTCTGCACAGGCATAACAACGCTTATGATCTTCGTTTACTGCCGATTCATCGAAAAAAGACGTCTTTCAACGATGGGATTCCGCAAAAAAACGTTTTTGCCCGAATACCTTGTCGGTATGGTCATCGGTACGGTCATGTTCTCGCTTGCTGTAGGCATTTGCCTTATCTTCGGTGCGCTTAATTTTGAGGGCGCTGTTCAGAACATCAAGTGGGGAATTATCGGTCTTTACTTTGTAGGATTCCTTCTTCAGGGTATGAGCGAGGAAGTCACGTTCCGCGGATATTTTATGGTATCGCTTTCAAGGCGGTCACACATGGCCGTTGCCGTGGCGCTTTCGTCCATCGCATTCGGCTGCGCACACCTGGGCAATTCGAATGTTACTGTTCTTGCAGTTGTAAACATCTGCTTTTTCGGCTTATTTGAAGCTCTGTATATTTTAAAGCGCGGCAACATTTGGGGCGTTTGCGGTATACATTCGCTGTGGAATTTTGTTCAGGGTAATTTTTATGGGATCAGCGTAAGCGGAGTAATTGATCCCGACAGCATTATAAAAATGACTCCTGTATATTCAAAATCACTGATGAACGGCGGTGATTTCGGCCTTGAAGGCGGTCTTGCAGTGACGATCGTGCTTGTCATTTCTATTATTGCGATCACACTTACGAAGACTAAGGCTTCGGAGATATTTGACGAAGAAAGCGCCCCGATCATAGAGCCTGCTATCACTGAGGAATAATAATAGATTGTTTGAGGTAGAAAATTTCGTGGCATCTACACGCCGCAGGTACCGACAGGAGTAATTTCAGTCTTTCTAACCGCTTTGGGAAACCAAGGCGGTTTGGTCATATCCTCTGCAATAAAAAAAAGCGCCCGACCTTGCATTGTAAAGGTCGGGCGTTCGTTATATATTTTGTTTTAATAGAAACACATGACTTTCGGGTAATTGCTTATTTTCTCATAATATACGCGTCTATCGACTCGGCTGCCTGTCTTCCTGCACCCATCGCCTTAATGACCGTAGCTGCACCTGTAACTGCGTCGCCGCCGGCATATACGCCGTCTTTGGTTGTTGCCATCGTTGTTTCGTCCGCAACAATACAGCCGCGCTTGTTCGCTTCAAGTCCGGGCGTAGTCGTGCGGATAAGCGGATTAGGAGCGTTGCCAATCGCGATAATGACCGCATCGACGTCAAGCGTAAACTCTGAGCCTGCCTTCGCAACAGGTCTGCGCCTGCCGCTTGCGTCCGGTTCGCCAAGCTCCATTTCTACGCATTCAAGACCGATGACCTTGCCGTTTTCATCTCCGAGAACTCTTACGGGATTTCTCAGCAGCATGAAATTAACGCCCTCTTCCTTTGCGTGATGTATCTCTTCGTTTCGTGCCGGCATTTCCTCTTCACTGCGGCGGTAAACAATGTAAACATTTTCAGCACCCAGACGAAGCGCACTTCGTGCCGCGTCCATAGCGACATTTCCGCCGCCGACAACTGCGACGTTTTTCGGGCGGATTATCGGTGTATCATACTCTTCCTTGTATGCCTTCATGAGGTTTATTCTCGTCAGAAATTCATTTGCAGAATAAACTCCGATAAGACCTTCGCCTTCCATGCCCATAAAATTCGGAAGACCTGCGCCTGTACCGATAAAAACAGCTTCATAACCGTCTTCAAAAAGCTCGTCTACCGAAACGACCTTGCCGACAACCATATTAGTGCGGATATCAACGCCGAGCGCTCTCAGATTATCTATTTCCTTCTGTACGATCTTCTTAGGCAGACGGAATTCGGGAATACCGTACATAAGAACGCCGCCGGCAGTGTGGAATGCTTCAAAAACAGTAACCGCGTACCCCTTCTTTGCAAGCGCGCCTGCGCACGTTAATCCGGAAGGACCCGATCCGACAACTGCGACCTTGTGACCGTTGCTTTCGGGCTTTTGCGGTTTTTCAGTGCAGTTCTGCATATGGTAATCGGCAACAAATCTTTCGAGTCTGCCGATACCAACGCTCTCGGTCTTTATACCGCGCACGCATTTCGATTCGCATTGTGTTTCCTGAGGACAGACACGTCCGCACACAGCCGGAAGAGAGCTTGATTTCGTAATTATCTTATACGCTTCCTCGTACTCGCCCTTAACGACATGCGCGATAAAGTCGGGTATCTGAATATTCACAGGGCAGCCGCTTACACACGGACGATTTTTACAGTTAAGGCAGCGTGAAGCCTCGTTCAGCGCCATTTCCTCGGTGTAGCCCTTAGCTACCTCGTCAAAATTTTTATTTCTTACATCAGGCTCCTGCTCGGGAATAGGAGTTTTTGTAGGACACATATTCGGCATTGTCAATTCACCTCCGCAGTTCTTACAAGACGGCAATTTTTTCCACGCGCCTGCTGTTCCATATTTCTGTACATAACGTTTCTCTTCATAAGCTCGTCGAAATCGACCTCATGTCCGTCAAAATCAGGTCCGTCTACGCAGGCAAATTTTGTTTTTCCTCCGACAGTAAGGCGGCAGCCGCCGCACATACCCGTGCCGTCGATCA
The DNA here is from genome assembly GCA_902773165.1 of uncultured Ruminococcus sp. Lineage (GTDB taxonomy): Bacteria > Bacillota > Clostridia > Oscillospirales > Acutalibacteraceae > RUG592. The sequence continues at coordinate 2,972 of CACYDO010000153.1, forward strand.
TGATCGGATTCATAGAAACGATCGTCTTTATACCGTACTGCTTAGTCAGCTGACAGACCGCCTTCATCATGGGAACAGGACCTATTGCGATAACAAGATCGTAATCCGCGCCATTTTTGATATTAGCTTCAAGCGCTGTTGTAACAAAGCCCTTATTGCCATTTGAGCCGTCGTCCGTCATGAGGTAAAGAGCGCTGCTGACCGCCTTCATCTCTTCTTCAAGTATTATCAGATCTGTATTGCGGAAGCCTGCTATAACGTCTACGTTCGTTCCGGCTTTAAAAAGAGCCTTTGCCTGCGGATATGCGATCGCGCAGCCTGCGCCGCCGCCGATAACTGCAACCTTTTTATATCCGTCAAGCTCTGTCGGAACGCCTAAAGGACCTACGAAATCGAGGATATGGTCGCCCTCATTAAGCGTATCGAGCAGCATTGTGCTTGCTCCTACCTTCTGATAAATAATAGTAACAGTGCCTTTTTGCGCGTCTGTATCGGCTATTGTAAGAGGTACGCGCTCACCGAATTCGTCTACACGGAAGATGATAAACTGCCCGGGTCTGGCTTTTTTTGCAATGTGAGGCGCTTCTACCAACATTTTCGTCATGGAAGGATTAAGCGCCTTTTTTTCTACGATCTTGTACATTTCAAATATCCTTTCTCGTTTTTACGAGTTTACAGCCGCGCCCACGATACCACGCCTCCGCGCAGCCAAAAATCCATATAATAATATATTATAATACTCTTGATCAAATTTTGCAATCTTTAATAATTCCAATTTCAAAAAAATATTACTGCGGCAACTAAATAATCGTAAATAAACAGTGTTGATTTGTAAATGATGTATTACACTTTTTCAAGAAAAATAACCTCACCGGTATCTAATACTGCTCTCTAATTAAAACCTTTAAGTCTTTTCGGTCTAATTTCCGCAATACTGCTTCATCGGGCTTGAAATACGTCAGTATTACTGCGCCCTCTTCCTTTTCTTGCAAAAATTATCCTCGAAAATCCTTTTAAAGCCTTTAATCAGAGATCAGTATAAAAAGTGATTGAGAAATTCACGAGGAGATTTCAAACCGAGAGGGCGCGTTGACAAAGTGGGGGAAGTGTGATATACTTTACAAAATAGTATCAAATTGTGAATGAGATTAAGAGAAAACAAATGAGGTGCGTTTCCGATGGACAGTAAAAAAACAATAAAAAAATTCACCGACAATAAGATAGTAAAAGAGATCGTCGATTTCGGAAATGCTTTGGGGCAGCGGTATACAGCGCCGAATGCCGCCAGTATTGCGTTTTATCTCTTCATCTCTATGATCCCTCTGTTTATCCTGCTGTGTTCTCAGCTTCCGCTTACAGGAATAAGTAAAGGCGAAATGATCGCCGCTGTTACAAATATGCTGCCTGAAACGGTCAAGGGGCTTGTTTCATCTATCATATCCGAGGCGTATAACTCCCGTATCGGCGTGTTTTCCTTCTCTATTATAATGCTGCTGTGGTCGTCTTCCCGCGGCGTTATGGCACTTATTCGCTCCCTTGATATCGTTTATCAGGAACAGGATAGCCGCGATATCATTAATATGTATATGTTCTCTATATTCTGTACGGTCTGTCTGCTGTTGGCGATCAGCCTTATGCTGGTCATTTATACAAAAGAGCTGACAGCTGAGGAGCTTCTCCGTTCAGCTATGCCTTCTAATGAATTTTCTGATATAATAGCTAAACATATGAAGGACTTTGACGTCATTTTTGCAGGCACCTTGATCTATACTTACATCTATAAGGCTGCTCCGGCAGGAAAAAGAAAATATATCAACCAGCTCCCCGGCGGCATTTTTTCCGCTATCGGAATTTCGCTTTTTTCTTACTTTTTCGCTGAGTATACAGGCGGATCCAATATCTATAAATCATTTTACGGCAGCCTGACAACGATCTGCATTTTCCTTATGTGGCTTTATTCCTGCATAAATATCTTCCTCATCGGCGGCGTTATAAATTCACATTTCGAAAAACGTATCTCCGCTATTTCTACTGCCGTTATTTCAAAATTTAAACGTAAACGCAAGATAAAAAAAGAAAGCAAGAAACTTCAAAAACATATTCAGAATAACAGCAGCAATTCCGATATCAAAAATACAGATACTGCCGCTAACAGATAAAAAGTCCCCCATATGGGGGGCTTTTTTTATCATAGTTCAATATGTCCTCTTGTTTCCCTTCATACTTTTGCCGATCGCGTAAAACACCGAAAGCCCGGCGCTGTAGTACAGTATCTGCAGCGTCAGACAACGTTATCTGCCCGTCACCGTCAACATCTGCTACGGTCACATCATTCTGCGTTTTCATAAAAGCGCCCAGCGTTAAAGTCCTTTAATATTTGCATTTTTTGAGCAGAAACCAACCGGGCAAGCGTCTTATGAAAATAATAACACACAAAAAAAGAGATACCCAACCGGATATCTCTCCCATAGTGCTCAAGCACCCTCAAAACTGAACAAAGCAAAATAAACATCTGATAGACCAAAGAACTGGTCAAGCTTTCGACCTATTAGTACTGCCAAGCTAAATACATCACTGCACTTACACACGC